>CAVEPP010000180.1:0-4428 GCA_963617605.1 Alloprevotella sp.
GCAAAGGCGATGAAGTAAGCTGCCCGCCGCGCCCTTCCGGAAGGAGGGACGCTATTGTCAAGCGCCAGAGTCAATATTCCAGAAGACTTATCCGGTTTGCTGCAAAGCGAGTGGGAGCGCGTCATACGCGAGGCCGGATACAGCAGGCAGGACGCTGAGATCGTGCGCCGCTACATCGTGGGGAAGCTACCCCAGATCGACGTGGCCGTCGAGCTGGACATGGCCAGAAGCACGATCACAAGACGGCTGCCACAAATCTACGAACGGGCGCGGCAGACAGCAGCGAAGCTTAAGATAATCGAAAATTGAGGGAGAGGCTCTCGCAGTTCATTGTTGGGCTGCGGGAGCCTTTTATTCCTGCTAACCAACAAAACTTGACATTTGTAGTGGAATCAACTACCATAATATAAATTGGTTTTGGAGGTGTCGTAACCAAGATGGAGAAAGAACACGATGTATACAAAGCGACGCTTCCCTTGGATCATCCAAAGTTGACCGTGGAACAGCAAATCAAACATATGAGGGATGAAAAGGGGATCAAGTTTAATATTATGTCGGAAGAAGCCGCTGCTGCTTTTTTGACAAAAAATAGTTATTATTTCAAAGTCAAAGCCTTCAGAAAAAATTATACACGGTATAATAGCGGAGAAAACAAAGGCAAGTACTATGATTTGGAGTTTGCATATCTGCGGGAGTTATCAACAATAGATATGCACTTGCGTGAAATCATTTTGACGATGGTTCTTGACATCGAGCATTATTTAAAAGTAAAGATTTTATACGATATTTCAAAAAACAGCAAAGAGGATGGATACTCAATTATTACAGAGTTTCTTTCTCGACAACCGGATGTCGAGATGCGAATTGAGGCAAAGAAGGATAGCTCTTACTGCGCTGACCTGATTCGGCGGCACACCGGGCAGTTCGCTGTGTGGAGTATGGTTGAGATACTGTCCTTTGGGGATTTGTTGAACCTTTGCGATTTGTATTATTCGAAATACAAGTCAAAAATCAATATTAGCAATTACCGAATTGTAAAATTCCTCCGAAATGCCGTTGCACATAATAACTGCCTGATAAATAATCTCGCGGACAATTCAGGGAAAGACTTTTCTCAAAACAGAATGGCGAATAGAGTTGTTTCGGAAATTGATGGAATTTCGGACAGAGTAAGATGCAAAAAAATGGGGAACCGCTTCGTCCATGACTTCGTTGTTATGTTGTGCTGCTACGATGAGATTGTTAGCAGCGAAGACGTAAAAAGGCATAGGATGCAGGCACTGAAAGAATTTCTGGAAATTCGATGCACTCGCCACAAAGAATGGTTTTCTTCTAACGCGCTCATTTGCTCAAATTATGATTTTTTTGAAAAAAGTGGTTGACAAATTTGCCCCTTCATGCATATAATAAGTACGTAGCACAAAAGGATGTTAACATCCTTTTCAGGGGCTGGTGCCTGCACCGGCCCTGTTTTTTTATCTATATGAACCCCATGCAGTGATTACGCTGCATGGGGTTATTTTGCGTCAAAGATGCGTCATACGCGCACACTCACGCCACCCTTAAAAATCTGCGCTCCGGTATAATGGGAGCATAAGGAGGGACGCAGAATGGCGTACAACCCATACACCGGACGCTGGGAGATGGACGGCGCACAGCAGGTGCAGATGCAGCCTATGCCGCGGGCGCAGGTGCCTCAAATGCCGCCGCAGCCGCCGAAGCTCGGCGTGCTGACTGTGGCCAGCGAGGCCAGCATCAACAATTTGCAGATGCAGCCGAACGACAACGCGCTCGCGCTGCATGAGACCGAGAATCTGCTCTATTACATCCGCACGGACAGCATGGCGGCAAAGACCATTGCGCGGTTCCGGATATTCCCGGAGCCGACGGAGGAAGAAAAGGCGGCGAACCAGCTGCAAGAGCAGCTGAAACAGATTACGGCCGGCCTTCAGAGCATGGCCGGGAAGATTGAAGAACTGGAGGGAAAACTCAATGCAAAATCCGATTATGGCCCTGATGGGCGGAAACGGCGGGGGAAACAAGCTTCTGAACGATCTGCTTCAGACGGCGAAGACGACTTTGCAGGGGCAGAGCCCGCAGATGGTGCTTAGCTTCCTGTCCTCGCAGCCGGGGTTTAGCGACTGGTTCGAGGCGAACAAAAACAAGACGGTCGGCGAGCTCGTCGGCCAGATCGGCAAGTGATACCGCGCGTAAGCGCCTATCAATAATCTCAATCCGAAAGGAGGGAACACAATGGATAAGGACTATGGCTTCGGCGGATGGGGCATCGTCATCCTGATTGCGCTGTTCTTCCTGCTCTTCGCGGGCAGAGGCTTCGGCGGCAATAGCGGCGACAGCGCCCCGGCGACGCAGGCCGATGTGCAGCGCGCGACGGACTTTGCGGCTCTGGAACGCCAGAACAACGAGGGCGTGGCCGCGACACGCCAGAGCGCGTATGATGTCACGAGCGCCGTCAAGGACAACGCCTACAACATCCTCGGCGAGCTGCGAGATTTGCAGTCCGTCACGGAGGGCGGCTTCTCCGCGCAGCAGAAGTGCTGCTGCGACATTCTCCGCGCGATCGACGGCGTTAACTACAACGCCAGCATCAACGCCTGCGAGATCAAGACGGCCATCCACGCCGAAGGCGAGGCAACCAGAACGCTCTTGCAGCAGCAGGAGAACCAGCGCCTGCGCGACGAGCTCGCACAGAGCCGGGCCGCGAACAACGACTACATGCAGTCGCAGTACATCCTCGGCCAGCTGGGCAGGTATTACCAGAACCCGCCCTGCAATCCGTGCGGCTGCGGCGGCTGACGGACGGACCAAACCTGATATAACTATCCGGGGCGATTGCCCCGTTTTTCATAACTTTGAAAGGAGACAAAGATATGTCCTGTAACGGAAACAGCAAGTCTTACCAGAAATCCTGCGTCCGGTATTTTAACAACAGCCCGCAGACGCTCGCAGCAAACGCTGCGACGGTGCTCACGCTTGCGGGCGCGAAGGTCGTCAACTCCGGCGAGTCCATCCAGGTCGAGCCGCAGAGCTACGACACGGTCAAGATCGGCCTATACCACCTGAGCGCCGATGCGGTTATCACATCGTCCGCCGCCGGTGAACTCACTTTGCAGTGGTACATGGACGGCGTCGCGCTGCCCTGCACGCTGCGCAAGGTCACGCTTCCGGCGACTGGCAACACCGAGATCCACACGGAGACGGAACTGGCCCTGTCCGGGTGCTGCTGCTGCGTGAACCACACGTTCACGCTCATCGCGACGACCGACACGACGGCGGCAGGCAATGTGGTCGAGCTCTGCACGGGGCTTCTCAAGCTCGCGTAAGCCTATGACAGAAAAGATTTCAGCCTATAAGGCAAAGCTCTGCGAGGCGCTTGAAAAATGCATGGAAGAGCCGGTGAGCTCCCGAAGCGTGGGCAGCTGCACCATGCTCATGGACGCGCTATGTAAGGCGGATAAGCTCACGATGGAGGCCGGAGCCTCCACGTTTACCGAGGCCGACGAGAAACGCTGGACGGAGCACATGGAAAACGACGACGGCTCAAGGGGTCCCAACTGGACGCTGGAGCAGGCCACGGCTGTGGCTGACAGCATCGGCGTGCATACGGACCCGTGGGTGTGGTTCGCGGCGCTCAACATGGAGTACTCCGACAATTTCGACGTCGCGCAGAAGTACGGCCTCGACCGGCCGGAGTACTACGCAGATCTCGCGAAGGCGTTCCTCTTTGACAAGGACGGCGGCGGCCCCGAGGCCAAGATCGCCGGGTATTATCACGGCGTCGTCGAGCCGAGACTTGAAAGCATGTGAACACAAAATAGACACAGTAATTCAATTTCATATTGATATTACTTGATATTTATATGCTTCAAATCTCTCCTTCCGCGCCAGGTTAAGGGCAGCTGCGTGATGCAGCGGCCCTTTTCTTGTGTCCAAAACAGCCCGCCGCTGCCGAAGCAGAGGCGGGCTGTCATTTTGTCAAAAACCTTGAGATGCACCGCGCCCGCAGGGCAGGGAAGGACGGCTGCGTTCAGGCGCGGTCTTCTGCCGGGCGCACAATCTGGCGGATGTTTTTTTCCGCCTTGGCACGCGGCAGCATCACCTCGTGCCCGCAGCCGAGGCAGCGCAGACGAAAATCCATGCCGGTGCGCAGGACCAGCCAGCGTTTTTCGCCGCACGGGTGCTCTTTTTTCATTACCAGAATATCGCCGAGCTGAACATCCATGACAGTTCCTCCGTGTGTTTATTTTTTGATTTCGTCCCAGTACCGCTTTGCGGCCTGCTCGGTTTTGTTGTCGCCATATTCATAGTAGCGCCGGTCCTTGATTTCGTCCGGCAGGTATTGCTGCCGAACCCAGGCGTGCGGGAAATTATGGGGATACAGATACCCCTGGTCGCGTTCAAAGCCCG
>CAVEPP010000181.1:0-4418 GCA_963617605.1 Alloprevotella sp.
ACATGGGCCACACCTGCAGGCCGGAGAAGCCCATGAATGCAAGGGCGATCAGGCCTGCGGTGATCAGCGCGATGGGGAAGCCTTCAAACGCCTTGGGATAGTCGGCAAACTCCAGGCGCTCGCGCACCGTGGAGAACAGGTAGATCGCCAGCAGGAAGCCAAGACCGCCGGTGATGCCGTACACCACGGATTCGATGAAGTTGTAGTCGTTCTGCACGTTGAGCAGCACCACGCCGAGAACGGCGCAGTTGGTGGTGATCAGCGGCAGGTACACGCCGAGGGCCGTGTAGAGCGTCGGCATGGACTTCTTGAGGAACATCTCGATAAACTGCACGAGGCACGCCACCACGAGAATGAAGGCGACCGTCTGCATGTAAGCAAGATCGAGCTTGACGAGGATGATGTTCACGCCGTAGCAGAACGCCGAGGCAAGACCCATGACGAACGTAACGGCGAGACCCATACCAATGGCGGTGTCGCTCTTCTTCGAAACGCCGAGGAACGGGCAGCAGCCAAGGAACTGCGCGAAGATGAAGTTGTTCGTCAGGATCGCGCCGAGGGAAATAGCAAGTAACTTAGTCACACTCATTTTTATTTACCCTCCGTTTCTTTCTTTTCCGCGTTCTTCTTCTCGCTTCTGGCAAGCGCCCACTGCATGATGGCGATCAGCGTACCGAGGCAGAGGAAGCCGCCGACGGGCTGCGTGAGCATACCGGCGGGCACATAGGAAGAAGGCATGATCTGGATACCGAGCAGCGTGCCGGCGCCAAAGAGCTCACGGAACACGCACAGGATCAGCAGCACCACCGTGTAGCCGATGCCCTGACAGATGCCGTCCACCGCGGAGGCGGCGACGGAGTTCTTGTTGGCAAAGGCCTCGGCGCGGCCGAGGATAATGCAGTTGACGACGATCAGCGGAATGAACACGCCAAGGCTCTCGGCAATGGCGGGGACAAACGCCTGCAGGCACAGATCAACGATCGTGACGAAGCCCGCGATGACGACGATGTAGCACGCGATACGCACTTCGTTGGGGATGATCTTGCGCAGAAGGGAAATAAAGATGTTGGAAAGCGTCAGGATGACGAGGACGGAGAGACCCATACCAAGGCCGTTCGACACACTCGTGGTGATGGCCATGGTAGAGCACATACCGAGCACCTGCACCAGAACGGGGTTTTGGTAGATCAGACCGTCTTTGAGCTGTTTCTTAAAATTCATTGATCGTTCCCCCTTTCTCAGTTCATGGCTTCCGCGGCGGCCAGAGCGGCATTGACGCCCTTGGTCACGCCCTTGGTGGAAACCGTAGCGCCGGTGACGGCGTCGATGTTCTTCTTGACAACAAGGGAGCCCGCGCCGGACTTGCCGACGAACTGATCAAGCGCACCGGTACCGGCGGAGGTGGCCTCGTTGTTCATGACCTTGGAGCCGATGCCCGCGGTCTCGGAGTTGCTGACGATGGAAACGCCCGTGACGCTGAGGTCGGTGTCAACGCCGACGATCATCACAATGTTGCCCTGTGAGCCGCTCGCGGTGACCTTGAAGGCATAGCCGATCGTGTCACCGCCGGACTGGACTTCATAGACCTCGCTCAGCTTGCCGCCCTGGTCGCTGGCGGCGTCGATCATGGCCTGCGGGATCTCTTCCATCGGGGGGAAGTCGCAGTCGGCCGCAGAAACGACCTCGGCGAGCGCCGCTTCGGTCTTCTGCTTGTTGATGGCCGCGATCTTGTCCGCGGTCAGCATATTGGTCAGGCCCAGCAGCAGCGCGACGACCAGCGAGATCGCCGTCAGCGTACCGGCTACCTTGAAAATGAATTTACCTTCGATCTTCATTTCTTTGCCGCCTCCTTCGCTGCTTTCTTATCTACGCCGAAGCGGGTGGGCTTGGTGTACTTGTCAATGATCCAGGTGCAGCAGTTCATCACAAGGATGGAGTAGCAAACGCCTTCGGGATAGGAGCCGAAGTAGCGGATGAACACCGTGATGAGGCCGCAGCCGATGCCGAAGATCAGCTGGCCCTTCTTCGTGACGGGGGAGGTAACATAATCGGTGGCCATGAAGAACGCGCCGAGGAACAAACCGCCGCCGAGCACGTTGTAGAGCATCCAGCTCATCGCATCGTTGCCCTGGGGGAAGAGGAACGTGAGCACTGCCACCGTGCCGATGTAGGCAACGGGGATCTGCCAGGAGATGACCTTGCGGAAAATTAAGTACAATCCGCCGATGAGCAGCATCATCGCGGAGATTTCGCCCATGGAACCGCCGATGTTGCCGATGAACATATCGGAGAGGCTGTACTGGCTCGTGAGCTCGGCAAACTCGCCGCCCTTCATCATGGCGAGCGGGGTGGCCGCGGTCACGACGTCAGCGCCGCCGAAGAGCGCCGCCTTGCCGGAGGCCGGGTCGATCCAGGAGGTCATCTGGCTCGTGTAGCACGCGACGAGCGCGGCACGGCCGGCCAGAGCGGGGTTTAAGAAGTTCTTGCCAAGGCCGCCGTAGAGCTGCTTGACAATGAAAATCGCGAAGAAGTTGCCGACGATCAGCATCCAGTAAGGAAGCGTCACGGGGCAGACAAACGCGAGCAGGATACCGGTAACGACGGCGGACAGATCGCCGAGCGTCTGCGTCTTGTGCAGGAGCTTACGGTAAAGCCACTCGAAAAACATTGCGGAAACCACGCTCACGAGCACGGAGATCAGCGCGCGGAAACCGAAACGGATCACGCTCATGATGAGCGCGGGGCACAGCGCGATGATCACGTCGAGCATGATCGAGCGCGTGTCTTCATTGGTGCGGATATGGGGGTTGGAGGAAGCGATGAGCTTCAGACCCTTATAATCATTCAGCATCTCTTAAGCCTCCTTCTTTGCTTCTTCGGCAGCCTTGGCAGCCTCAGCCGCGGCCTTGGCCTTGGCGGCGGCTTCCTTGACCTTCTGCTTGCCGACCTTGAACGAATGCGTCAGGTGCAGGCGGCCCGGGCAGATGTAAGAGCACGCGCCGCACTCGATGCAGTCCATGACGTGAGCCGCCTCGAGATCCTCGATGCGGTTCTTCTGCACATATAAATAGAGGTACAGGGGCTCGAGGTGCATCGGGCAGGCCTCAACGCAGCGGCCGCAGCGGATGCAGGTCGGATCCTCGGAGACCTTGTTCTCATTCGCGGCAAACGCCAGCACCGCGCCCGTGCCCTTGGCCACGGGGAAGTCGGCGGAAGCCTGCGCCATACCCATCATCGGGCCGCCGGCGATGAGCTTGAACGTCTCGTCCTTTAAGCCGCCGCAGGCGTCGAACAGGAGCGAAACCGGCGTGCCGATCGGGCACTCTAAGTTCTTCGGCTCCACAACGCCGCTGCCGGACACGGTGACGACCTTGCGCACCACGGGCATGCCGTCCTTGATGGCATGGTAAATGGCGATGGTGGTGTTGATATTGAACACGGCGCAGCCGATGCTCGCGGGCAGGCCGCCGGGGGGCACCTGCTTGCCGGTGATGGCCTGGCAGAGCTGCTTTTCACCGCCCTGGGGGTAGCGGCAGCGCAGCGACTCGACCACGACGGGAGCCTTCTGCTCGGCGATGACCTTATTGAGCATGTCAATGCCGTTTTTCTTGTTGTCCTCCACGCCGATGACGACCTTGTTCACGCCGAACATCTTGGCAAGATAACAGCAGCCGCCGATGATCTCAGCGGGGCGCTCGAGCATTGCGCGATGGTCGCCGGTGATGTAGGGCTCGCACTCCGCGCCGTTGATGATCACCGTGTCGACCTTGCCGATGCCGCTCGAGATCTTCGTGTGCGTGGGGAACGTAGCGCCGCCCATACCGACGATACCGGCCTGCTTGACCATTTCGATCATTTCCTCCACGCTCAGCGCATCGGGATCGGCCGGAGCATGGACTTCTTCGCTCAGCTCGTCCTTGAAGTCATTGTCGATGACAACGGACATGACCTTGCCGCCCATGGAATAGGGACGGGGCTCCACCGCGGCAACCGTACCGGATACGCTTGCGTGAATGGGAGCGCCGAGACCTTTGAATTCGCCGATCTTCTGACCAAGTTTGACGTGATCGCCCTTGGAGACCGTCGGGGTGCAGGGTGCGCCGAAGTGCATCGACATGGGGATCACCACCTGAGCAGGGGCTTGTAGCTGCTCGATGGCCTTTTCATTGGTAGCAGCCTTCATATCGTTGGGATGAACGCCGCCAAAGAAAGATTGTGCCATAGTCTTCACCTCATCTTTATACTGCCAGAGCAGCGGAAACACTGCTCCATAATCGGATAGATTATATCCCCTTTCTGTTCTCTTGTCCAGAAAATATTGTTCATGACTATTATTTTCCTACATAATTTATCAGATTTCGCCGTCGTTTTTGCGCAAAAACATCATTTTGCCAAACATTTCGCGCTTGCCTGCGGTG
>CAVEPP010000182.1:0-1107 GCA_963617605.1 Alloprevotella sp.
CCGGTACAACGCTTTGTCGCCGTTGTAAAGTGTCAGGCCAACGTTGCGCAGCGAAAGCCCCTGCATCCGGGCACAGTCCGCTTCTGCTTCCAGGGGCACGAGCGATGCGCGTGTCGGAACAATCGTGTGGCCAAGTTTTTCGGCAATACGGTAACCATCGCCGGTGGAGCCGGTCGCGGGATACGATAAACCGCCGGTACACAAAATAACCGCACGGCAGAGATATTCGCTGTGGTCCGTCACCGCCGCGGAAACGTGTCCGTCCGCTGTCCGGACGTCAGCAAGACGCTCCCGGGCAAAGCGAACGCCGGCGCTTTTTGCCATGCGCTCGAGCGTGTCGGCAATGTCGTTGGCATTATCGGAAACAGGAAATACTCGCTCGCCGCGTTCGGTTTTGAGCGGTACACCCGCTTCCTCAAAAAAGCTCTTCACTGATTCCGGCGGGAAAGCGTAGAGCGAGCTTTTGAGAAATCTCGCATTGGTACACACCTTCTGCAAAAATTCCTGCGGCGCGCTGTCGTTCGTAATATTGCACCGGCCCTTTCCGGTGATGCGGAGCTTCTTTCCCGTTTTTCCGTTCGGTTCGAGCACCGTCACCGAAAGACCGCGCCGTGCCGCCGTGATCGCCGTCATCAGTCCGGCGGCTCCGGCTCCGGCAATTATCACATCAGTCATTGAGATTTTCGTACACCTCATATTCGCTCCAGATGCCCTCGAGCTTCCGGAACGTGTCGGAAAGATTATCGGGGCGCTGGTATCCGATGGCGACAATGAGCGCGTTGATGAGACTCATCGGCGCAACAAGAGAATCCAGAAAAGAGACCATGTCGCTCTTGGCAAACAGGTTGATGTCCGCCACGCCGACAAACGGCGAGGATTGGCCGTCTGTGATGCCGATCGCTGTCGCGCCGGTGGATTTGGCAAACTGCATCGCCTTGATCGTGCGCGAGGAGTAACGCGGGAAGCTGATGCCGATGAATACATCGCCCTCGTGGATGCGGAATACCTGCTCATAAACTTCGCTCACGGACGTATCGTGGATCAAGCGGACATTGTCGAGCAGAAGATTGAGATAAAATCCGAGGAAGCTTGCAAGCGAAGTGGACG
>CAVEPP010000182.1:1117-2824 GCA_963617605.1 Alloprevotella sp.
GTGGACGATCGCATGCCGACGATGTAGACCGTTTTGGCTTTGAGAATCGCATCGACAGCCCGGTTGAAATCTTCTTTGCTCACCTCGTCGATCGTGCTGCGGAGCTTGTCCATATCCGCGGAGAGCACAGCGTCAAGAATGTTGCCGCGGTCGATCTGCTCCTTGGCAACCTCAATGCGCTGCACCGCCGTGAGACGGTTGCGGATCATTTCCTGCATGGCGCGCCGCATGCCGGGATAGCCGTCGTACCCAAGCTCCGTAGCAAAGCGGACGACCGTCGATTCCGAGACGCCGACCGTCTGCCCGAGCTTTCCCGCCGTCATAAAGGCGGCTTTGTCGTAGTTTTCCGAAATGTAACGGCAGATCATCCGCTGCCCCTTGGAAAATTTGTGGTTTTCTTTATTGATAAGCGCCAGAATATCGCGTTCCATAGCAGGCCCTCATAATTCCTTACAAAAAATCTCCCGGATATCATCCGGGAGATTCATTTTAGACCCATTTCCCTGCAAATGCAAGCTTAATTTGCAATTTGAACCACTGAATCCTGCAAAAAGTGAGGCTCAATGCAGGCTTTGCAAGTATTCCAGCTCTTTTGCCGTCAAATACCGCCATTGACCGGCGGGCAGGTCGCCGAGCGCGATCTCCCCCTGCCGGATGCGGAGCAGGCGCTGCACCTTCAGACCGGCGGCGGCGCACATATTGCGCACCTCGCGGTTTTTCCCCTCGCGGATAGTCACGTCGATAAGCGCTCTGTCCTCTGTGGAGCGGAGAACCCGCACCTCCGCGGCGCGGTAGCGCACGCCCTCGTATACGATCGGGCGGCGAAGCGCTCCGGCGGCTTCCGCCGCGTCCGAGCCGCTTACCCAGACGCGATATGTTTTGCTCACGCCGTGCGACGGATGTGCCAGACGGTTCGCGGTCTCCCCGTCGTCCGTGAAAAGCAGAAGTCCCTCCGACATGCAGTCAAGCCGTCCGACTGGGAAAAGGCGTACACCGGCGTCCTGCACGAGCTCGGCGACCGTCGGACGGCCATGCGTGTCGCGCAGCGTCGTAACGTAGCCGCGGGGCTTGTGGAGAAGGACGTATGTATGCTCCTCCGGCAGGGAAAGACGCCTGCCGTTCAGGTAGACAGCGTCTCCCTCCTCTGCGCCCGAGCCGAGAGTGGCGGTCACGCCGTTGACCGTGACCTTGCCCTGCCGGATATACTCCTCCGCCTCGCGGCGGGAGCAGACGCCCGCCGCGGCAATATATTTCTGAAGTCTCATGTTCTTTCTTCCTTTGCTGATGATGGCTTATGCCGGATAAACACCGGGAAGCATCCGTTGTGCGCTCGGGTTTTCTCCTTCCCAGCGAAGTTTGGCTGTATAAACAAGCACGCCGTCCGCCGAAATAAGCAGTTCCCCAGCCGCCGCTCCCGCCGGAACCGACGCAAACACGAACCGCGGCAGACGAACGCCCAGTTCGACGTTTGCACTTTTCGGCAGGCACAGGCAGACATCACCGTCCAGTACGGCAGCACTCTCCGCCTCCGTCCCGCCGATGACCGGAACCTCCTGCACGCGCTCTCCTTCCGAAAGCGAAAACTTCGCATAGGTATCAAACGCCCAGTCGTAGAGCACAGCGTGGTCCTTCCAATCGTCCGGGTCGGAAAGCGTCACGCAGATGAGCTGCAGGCCGTCGCGCTCGCAGCTTGTAACGAGGCAGCGC
>CAVEPP010000182.1:2834-4379 GCA_963617605.1 Alloprevotella sp.
AGGCAGCGTCCCGCCGCTTTGGTGTAGCCGGTCTTACCGCCGTTTACGCCCCGGCAGCTCCAGAGGAGCTTGTTGTGATTCACATATGTCACGCCGTGGATACAGGCGCTTCGCATCGAGAGCATTTCCGCGAGCACGCTGTTTTGAAGCGCCGCAGCCATAATGCGCCCGAGATCGTGTGCGGATGCGCGGTGTCCGTCGGCATCCAGTCCGTGCGGATTTTCAAAATGCGAGGCCGTAAGTCCAAGTTCCTCCGCTTTGCGGTTCATACGCTCGACAAACTCACTCCCGCCGAGCGAACCGGCAATGGCAAGCCCGGCGTCGTTGCCGGAGGCAAGCAGCAACCCTTCCAGAAGCTCGCGAAGCGTGTAGCTCTCCCCGGCGCGAAGATACATGGACGAACCCTCCACCGCCGTCCACTCGCTCTGCACCATAATGGTGCGTTCGGGTGAGGCAAGATCGAGCGCGGTGAGCGCTGTCATGAGCTTCGTCGTGCTTGCGATGAGCATCGGAGTCTCCGCATTTTTCTCCGCGATGACTGCACCTGATTCTGCATGGAGCACAATCATCGCCTCTGCCGAAGTTCCCGGCACAGGCGGAGCCGCCGCCGCAGAACCGGAAAGCAGGATCGCCGCGGCCAGAGCCAGAAGTATCGTTTTTTTCATAAATAAGCACCACCCATGGATTGATTCGGGCGGTGCTTAGTATGACCGGTATGACGGGGAAATTATTCCTTATTCTTCTTATTCACGATGTTGTCGATGCGGTCGAGCACATCGGGCATCATCTCCACAACGCGGTCCATCGTCGAGAGCGGGTTGGAGGAAACGCTGATCATGCGGCAGGTGCCGTCCTTGATGACGAAGAAGCCGACCGGCTCGACCTTGACGCCCGCGCCGTTGCCGCCGGTAAAGGAAATGCCCTTGCTGCCGGTCGTGCCGCCGGTGCCGATGCCAAAGCTCATGCGCGAAACGGGAATGACGGTAATGCCGTCGGGCGTGCTGATGGGTTTGCCGATAATGGTGTCTGCATCAACCAGCTGGCGGATCTTGCTGACCGTCATGTCCATGAGAGCGTTGATCTTATTCTCTTCCATTGTCGTCTTTCCTTTCATTCGTCGCCGCAGCGGGTTGTTCCTCCCGACGGCTGATTATTTTCCATTTCAAAAACTCCACGCCGAGCGCCACGGCCAGATGCACCAGCCGGAACAGCTGCAGCGAGAGAACGATGCGCACGGAAACGGTCGGCTCTTCCGAGGTATAGTCCGCGCCGATCTCGATGTCTCGCCGGAGAACGCGGATCTTCTTTCCTACAAGCGCCGGAAGCGTCTCCGCCGCAGCGCATGCCATGCCGTACTGGATCGCCGTATCATAGGGATCCCGGCAGGCGACGGTATAGTGCAGCTGGAAGAAATTCACGGTGAAGCTGCGGAAGAAACGGCGGATCGCGTGCGAACCCATCCGGAGGAGCGCTACGATGGTGTCAAAGTCCAGCTTGGGCTTGGGCTTCACGGTCACCGCGTCGTTGACTTCCTTGTCCTTGGCT
>CAVEPP010000183.1:0-4358 GCA_963617605.1 Alloprevotella sp.
TCCAAGCTGATTTTGGCTACCAGCCCCCCTTGCCAACGATTTCGTTACACATACTTTATTATAATAATCCTTTCAAAATGTCAAAACCGGTGATATAATATATACGCCAAACCAACTCAATACTGCGAAAAAGTGTATTTCTCTCAAAGGGTGTATTATACTCTTTTTTGCCTACAAACTGAATTTGATAAAAATGCAAATTCCGTTTCTGTAGGCATGAGGGTTTCCTTTTCCGCAGAGTTGGTTTGGCGACTATCGGAGTTTGCGTTTTTTGTGCGGCTGCTCCGGTAGCCGCACTTTTTATTTTTATAGGAGGAAAAAATGAAAAAACTGGTCGCCACACTTCTCTCGGTCATCCTGCTGTTTTCTCTTGCTGCCTGCGGCAGCGATGCTTCTCCTGCAAAAGACTCTCCCGCCAATGATCCGCCCGCATCCGCAGAACCGACTGCCGAGCCTGTCGTCGAACTGCAGCCGGAAGAACCCACGGAAAGCACATACTATGGAACATGGGAAGTTGTTTCCGTTGAGCAGAACGGTATTTCCGCAACTGTTGAGGCGTTGGAAAAAAACGGAAATTATAACGCAAGTCATGTCGGGCTTATTCTGTGCGAAGACGGGACAGGCTGTCTTTATGTGCAGGAAGGCCAGAATATGCTCAAATGGAATATCCAGGAGGAAGGCATATCCGTAAACAACGTAACGCTTCCTTTCATCAACAACCAGCTTGTAATAAACATGGATGACGGCACGGTTTGCTATTTGGAAAAGATTTCGGACGATCAGACGATCCCTGAACCGTCCGCCGAGCCGACCACTGAGCCTTCCGCCGCAACCGGGCTCCGCCCCGAATTCAAGGAGGCTATGGACAGCTATGAAGCGTTCTACACCGAATACTGCGATCTTCTGAAAAAATACATGAGCAACCCGTCCGATCTTTCCATTCTTTCGAAATACATGAGTCTCATGGGGAAGCTCTCGGACATGGACGAGAAATTCGAGGCATGGGAAAGCGAGGATCTGAACAGCGAAGAGCTGAAGTATTACATGGATGTGAATAATCGCGTAATGAAAATGCTGCTTGATGTTACCGGCTGAAATAAAAGTTTCGCCGCCCCGGATGAACCGATCATCCAGGGCGGCTTTTGTATATATCGATATATCGTTTTACCGGCTGTACATGGCCGTCATAGCGGCGATGTGGTCGGCGAGCTCGTCGGTGAGCGCGCCGGGCAGCATCCGCCAGCACCAGTTGCCGTGGCCGAGGACGCCGGGGACGTTCATGCGCGTCTCGCCGCCGAGGGCAAGCCAGTCCTGCATCTGCGCGACGAAGAGATCGGCCACCGAGCTCATGCCGCCGCGGATGATGCCGTTTACGTACCCTTCCTCGTCGTTCAAGCCGAGATACTGCTTGGCATAGGCCACATCGTCGCCCTTCGCATCGCCCAGCCACTGGGCGAGCGTGGCATTGTCGTGCGTGCCGGTGTAGCAGATGCAATTCGTCGGATACCGGTGCGGCAGATAGTCGCTCGGCTCGCGGGAATCAAAAGCGAATTGAAGCACTTTCATGCCGGGGAAGCCGGAATACTCACGCAGGGCGATGACCTCCGGCGTCATAAAGCCGAGATCCTCGGCAATGATGTCGAGACCGGGAAGCGCCGTTTTGATCGCGTCGATAAAGCTCTCGCCGGGGCCTTTGCGCCAATGGCCGTTGCGCGCGGTCGTCTCGCCGTAAGGCACGGCCCAATAGCTCTCCAGGCCGCGGAAATGGTCGATGCGGACGGTATCATAGAGCTTGCCCGCAGCACTCAGGCGGCGGATCCACCAGCGGTAGCCGTCCGTGCGCATGCGGTCCCAGTCATAGAGCGGGTTGCCCCAGAGCTGACCGTCGGCAGTGAAGTAGTCGGGCGGGACGCCCGCGACCTCCGTCGGGCGGCACTGATCGTCGAGCTGGAAATACTCGCCCTCCGCCCACACGTCGGCGCTGTCGAGCGGTACATAGATCGGCACATCGCCAATGATGCGGATGCCCTGCTCGCGGATGTACGCGCGCAGCGCATTCCACTGGCGGAAGAACAGATACTGCGTAAATACGCAGAAACGGATATCGTCCGAAAGAAGCTCCTCGTACCGGCGCAGCACGTCTTCGCTGCGGCGGAGACGGAGATCCTCGTCCTCCCACTCGATCCACGGGCGCATGCCGAAGTGGCGCTTGGCTGCGGTGTAGAGCGCATAATTGCGCAGCCAGCTCTCGTTTTCGCGGTAGAACGCTTCCACGTTCTCGCGCTCCTTCTCCCAGCCGCGCTCACAGGCGCGGCGCAGAAGGCCGGCTCTTCCGGCATAAAGCGCACCGTAGTCCGTTTTCTCCGGATCGTCGCCGAAGGGAACGGCGTCAACTTCCTCGCGCATGAGAAGGCCGCCGGCAATGAGCTCTTCAAGATCGATGAGATACGGATTCCCGGCAAAGGCCGAGTCGGTCTGGTACGGCGAGTCGCCGTAGCCGGTGGGGCCGAGCGGCAGGATCTGCCAGTATTTCTGTCCGGCGCGCCGGAGAAAATCGGCAAATTCCCTTGCCTCCTTGCCCAGCGTTCCGACGCCGTGCGGCGACGGGAGCGATGTGATATGCAGAATAATTCCGCTTGCTCGCATGGCAAACGCCTCTTTCGTGTCTAAGAATTTGCGGATGCTGTTAATATTTACGGATGCTGTCCGTCTTTTCGAGCGTGTACGGCGCGAGAACATGCCGTGCGCTCGTGCCGTTTTCGATCATATCGAGCAGCACGGTGTAGCTCTTCTCCGCCATGAACGAGACCTGCTGCGTAACGGTGGAGAGCCGCGGCTCATAGTACCGGCAGATGGGCAGACCGTCAAAGCCGATAAGGGAGATGTCCTCCGGGATGCGCTTTCCGGCGTCGCGGATGGCGCGGGCGGCGCCGATGGCCATAACGTCTGCCATGGCGAACACCGCCGTGATTTCCGGCACTTCGCGCAGAAGCTCCGCCATAGCCGCATAACCTTCGTCGAAGCTGTAGTGCGCGGTCTTGTAATACCGGTCCGCGTCGAACGTCATGCCGCGCTCCGTGAGCGCGCGCAGCACGCCCGCATAGCGCAGACGCCCCGTATCGGAATACTCGCGCTCGCCGCCGATGACGGCGATCTTTTTATGGCCCATGTCCGCCAGATACCCGACGGCCGCCGCTGCCGCGGCGGTATCGTCGGTCGTGACGCTCGAAAGGTTTTTGAATCGGAACTCCGCGGCGGAGTTCGTGACGAGCACGGCGGGGATATGGATTCCGGCAAAGGAATCTATAAAATCCTGGCTGCTGCCGCCTAGGAAGAGGATGCCCTGCGGCTTTACCTCGCGCACGCGCTTCACGGCGCGGCGCACCTCGTTGTCAAGCTCGCCGATATAGTCCACCACAAGCTGGTACTCCCCGCCCGTCGCTACGGTCTGGAGCCGTTCGACCAGAGCGGCAAACAGCTCGTTGTGCGTGCCGCGGACGATGACGAGGATGTTGTTGCTGTGGGTCTGCTTGAGATTGCGGGCGTTCGTGTTCAGCTCAAAGCCCTGCGCCTTCACAATCGCCATGATCTGCTCTCTCGCCTTTTCGCTGACGTGCGGCTGATTATTGAGCACGCGCGAGACCGTGCCGAGCGAATACCCGGAGAGAGCCGCCAAATCCTTGATCGTCATCAGCCCTTCACCGCGCCGGCGGCAACGCCCTTGATGATGTGCTTCTGGCAGCAGAGATAGAAGATGATGACCGGCAGGATGCTCAGAAGGATCAGCGCCATTGTCGCGCCCATGTCCACCTGTCCGTAGCTTCCCTTGAGATGCTGGATGACAATGGGGATGGTCATATACTCCGTGCGGTCGAGCACGAGGTACGGCAGAAGGAAGTCGTTCCACACCCACATAATCTCCAGCACGCCGACGGAGATCATCGTCGGCTTCAGCATGGGGAGGACCACCTGGAAGAACGTGCGCACCGGGCCGCAGCCGTCGATGGCGGCAGCTTCCTCAATTTCCAGAGGAATGGACTTTACGAAGCCGCAGAACATAAACACCGCGAGACCCGCGCCAAAGCCCAGATAGATGATGGGGATCGTCCACGGGGTGTCAAGATTGAGCTGGTTCGCCGTGCGGGAGAGCGTGAACATGACCATCTGGAACGGGACGACCATGGAGAACACGCAGAGGTAATACACGATCTTGCTGAAGAGGCTTCCGACACGGGAGACATACCACGCGGCCATCGACGTGCACACGAGAATGAGCGCCGTGGAGGCGATTGTGATGAAAAGGCTGTAGCCCACGGCCTTCATAAACGGGTAGTTGCCGAAGGTCATGCCCTTGACAT
>CAVEPP010000184.1:0-4349 GCA_963617605.1 Alloprevotella sp.
ACCGTCACAAGGAGGGAAAAAACAACTGCCGCACAAAAGGATGTTGATATCAGGCTTTCCGTTTTCGCCCGGTTTTTCGCTCCGATCGCTTGAGAAAGCAGAATGGAAATTCCATTCGTCGCCCCCATCGCAACAGAGGTCAAAATCAGAAGGATAGGCATGGAGTTCGTAAGCGCGGCATAGGCCGTTTCTCCCAGCAGGTTCCCGATCCATAAGCTGTCCACAAGGTTATACATCATGTTGAGAAACATCGCGGCGATCATCGGAAGCACCATTGCCATCAGGCAGCGCCTTGTGTTTCCGTTGATAAAATCAAGTTTCGTTTGCATAGAAATCATCCTTTCTATAATTAATGAATGAACAACATTCAATTATAAGCCCTTAAAAATCCCCCCCGCGGCAAAGCGGGGGAGCGGTTCAAAGATGAAGCGCAAAAATCAGAAAATCCCGGATCTTTTTGATTTTTTCTTCCTGCGTCAAATCGTCTGCCAGTAATATACCAAGCTGTCCGTAGACACAGAATGCCGCAGCGGTCTGCAAATCGTCAAGCTGGATCTCGCCCTTTTGCCGCGAGCGATGCAGCAGCTTCTCCACAAGCGGGACCAGCTTTTCGCATACCTTGAGGGAGAGCTGATCGTGAAATTTTTTATTCTCCGTTCCGTGGAAAACCGGATAGAACTTCGTGTCCCGTGCCTCTGCCGTGAAAGGCATCTCTTCAATGATCTGCCGCAGGGTCCCGGAGTTGTCTTTTTCCCAGCTTAGAAACGGCTCGGTCAGAATATCCGCGTATTGTTCGATCGCACTGTCAAACAGCGCTTCTTTGGAAGGAAAATAGCGGTAGCACAGTCCCTGCGCAACGCCGATCGCTTTTGCTATATCGGCGATCGAGGTCTTTTCATATCCCTTTTCCCCGAACAACCGGAGGGCGGTATCCAATATCTCCTGCCTGCGTACCTCCGGCTCCTTCGTAATGCGCATTGTCCAGGCCTCCTTTTCCCGCAGAATACCACATTCGTCTGGAAAAGTCAATGAGTGAATATCAATCATTATGGTGCATAAAGCCGCCGGACTCCAAAGAAAAGGAAGTCCGGCGGCTTTCGCTCTCGCTGTTATTTGTCTTTTTGAATATCCAGCACGGTCAGTACGCCGTCGGCGGCACGGAAGCGCACCTCCATCCCGGCGAAGCCGAAGCCGTAGACGCGCTCCGGATCGTCCTGATACGACGGGCGCGGGTCCTGCTCTAAAACCTCGCGCAGCGGTTCGCGCTTCTCCTCCGGAACGCGCAGCAGCAGCTCCTCCGGGATCCCCGCATGGAGCACCCGCGCGGAGATGGCGTCGGTAAACCCGCCGGTCGCGTCCGGGCGGCTGTCGGCATAGGGAAGATAAGGCTTCACATCGAGAATGGGCGTGCCGTCCATGAGATCGGCGCCGCGCACAACGAGGACTGGGCCCTCGTTTGTATATTCGATGCGTTCAAGCTTCACGCACGAGAGACCGATGTGGTTCGGGCGGAAGGGGCTGCGGCTCGCAAACACGCCGACGCGCTTATTTCCGCCGAGCCGCGGCGGGCGCACGGTGGGGGAAAACGTTTCTCCCTCGCGTACCGCAGCGGAAAACTGCCAGAGAAGCCAGATATGGGAAAAATCCTCCAGCCCGCGCACGGCGTCCGCGCTGCGGTATTCCGGGCAGAACACCACCTGCGCTTCGAGCGCTTTGGAAAGTCCGCTCTGCTTGGGAATGCCGAACTTCGTCGGGAAATCCGAGCGGATGTGCGCCACGGGGCGCATGAGAATGCCGTCAGTTGTATGCATCGATAAAATCCTCCGCTGTCCGCATGGCCTCCCATACGGAGAAATTGAAGCCGCGCACGCCGCGCTCGGAATACTCCCGCATCACGGAGATCGTGAGATTGAGATATAATGTCGTCCCCTCGCCGCGCTCCGCAATTTCTGCAAAATACGGGCGCAGTGCGCCGGTCGCGTCGCTGGAGCATTCATAGACGATCTCCGCTTCCGTGGTATCGTCCAGACCGTGCTTTGCGAGGTTATACCGCGCCGCGACCGCGTCCGGCCGCGCAAAGGCGAACACGAGCCAGAGCGCCATGCACGCGATGAGCGTAAACCGGAACAGCCGGAAATCCTCGTGGAACACCGTGTATACCGCCGCGCCGAGGATCAGCGCGAGCAGCGCGAGAAACCAGAGCACCAGCAGCCGGAGATAGGTGAGACCGTAGGCGTTCACATAGAGCAGCATGCGCATCGCGCTCGACGCCTCCATGAGATACGTACACGCCGTGAGAAATACAAGCAGCGCCCGCAGCGCCTTGCTTGATACGAACCGGCGCTGCGCCGTGATGATGAGCACAACGTTGATGCCGCTCACGAGCAGCAGCTGGAAAAAGCCCTCGCGGGCATACTCGGCATACGTCATGCCCTCCGGCAGCGCCGAAACGTCCCCGGCGAACAGCACCGCGATCTGAACGCCGCAGAACACCGCGTAAACGACCGCCAGCGCGCCGGTGAACGTCACTGCGACGAGGGCGCTTGCGCGGCGCTTTTCCTTTGCCGGAAAGTCGCTGCGCTCGGTTTGCGCAGCGAGTGCGCTGTAGAAGATCAAAGCGGGGATCAGCGTATAGAAAACCGCGCGGATCACCGTCAGAACGGTTTTGGAGACACTCCAGGTGCCGAACATGCGCTCTATGAGCGCGCCGAACGCGGCGTCCGCGCTCGCAAGCAGGGATACGACGATCCACAGGAGCGGAACGGCGATCACGATGCCGAGAAGGATGCTCTGCGCAGTTTTCTTGCTGCCCCGGCGCAGCGCGGCCAGATGGCGGAATGGTTCTCCAACGTGCGTAATGATCCGCCCGACGAGCCGGAAGCCGCCGGAAACAACGCGCCCGAACCGCCACGAGAGGATATCCGCAAAGGCGTTCATCAGCCAGAGAAGTTCCGCGATAAACATGCCGAGAAAGCTCACATCCTGCGTCATGGCGTTGGCCGTCCATGCGACCGACAGGCCGAGCAGCACGAGCGAGACCGACCAGAAGATATCGCGCTTTTTCTCCCGTAGGCCGAGTTTGCCGAGCGCGAGCAGCGTTGCGGCGGCCATCGCCGCGGCGAGCAGCGCCGCGTTGAGTCCGAGCGCGTAGGCATTCACGAAAAGAAGCGCAAACACCGCGCCCAGCGCGAGCGAGAGCAGCAGAAAATATCGGGCGTCTGTCCGCAGCCGAACATGGCGTTCACTCTCGTGCGGCGGCTCCGGCGCACTCAAACTCTCCGGCTTGGGCGGGCCGCCGTACCACACCGATTCCGAATTAGAATCCATCGTTTTCCTCCTTGTCCGGTTCCCAGGCAAGAATGTCGCCCGGCTGACAGTCCAGCGCCCGGCAGAGCGCGTCCAGCGTGGAAAAGCGCACGGCGCGGGCCTTGTTGTTCTTCAATACGGAGAGATTTGCCGTGGTTATGTCAACCTTTTCGGCCAACTCGCCCAGCCCGATCTTCCGCTTGGCCATCATTACATCAAGATTTACTACGATCATGCTTCTACCTCAGATTGTGAGATCGTTGTCCTGCTTGTAGCTCACGGCGCGGTCGAACACCTGCGCGAGTACGAGCGAGAAAAGTCCCGCCAGCAGGAACACGCACACGATGGCGAGCATCCCCGGCGTGAAGAGCACGATGAGCCGTACCGCCATGAGAGCGGCGATGGCAAAGGCGTAGTATGCCATGCGGCACAGGCTTGAAACGTTCTGCCGCACGAAGCAGTCGCCGGAGACGACGGTTTTGAGCATCCGCCGCAGCTCAAAGAGGATCAGCACCGCGCACACTCCGGCGAGGAAGAACAGCACCGTGTGCAGCGCGAGCCACGCCGCGAACGAAGGATAAAACCGTGCCGCCCACCGCATCGTCCACGGCAGAGAGACCGTCACGGCGATCCCGGCATAAAAGAGAATGTCCAGAAGGGCTTTGGTGAACCGGGCGACGCCCGGCGAGGTAAGTTTTTGTTTCATGCTATCGCCTCCATGAGCGGAGAATACCATAACGGAATCTGAAAGTCAATATAAAATTATCGATAAACGATAAAAACATTCCGAAAAACAGGAGGGCGTATCCATGTGATACGCTCTCCCCAGTCTGTCAAAGAAGCCTCGCAGAGTTTGCGCCCGCAGGCGCAAATAAAGTTCTGATCATTTTTTCCGACGACATGTGCGTCGGAGAAAATACATTTCGGCTCGCAAACGTGCGAGTTGTGCGCCAACGGCGCACAGCGAGTGCGCTGCGGCGAGCCGCAGCCTCTTCAAACGAGAGCCCAACGCAGTGGGTCTCGTTTGAGAGCGTGTCAAAAAT
>CAVEPP010000185.1:0-4252 GCA_963617605.1 Alloprevotella sp.
CGGCCTCTGTCGTGAAACAAGAGGTTTACATAATGTACAAAACCCTGCACGGGCTGGTGCTGCGCGAGGTGAAATACAAGGAGTCGAGCAAGATCCTCACCATCCTCACGGAAGAGGAGGGGAAGATCACCGCGGAGGCGCGCGGCGCGCTGCGCAAGGGATCGAAGTGCTCGGCGGCGTCGCAGGTGCTCACGTGGTCGGAACTGACGTTTTTTGAAAACCGCGGCCGGTATACGCTGACAGAGGGGAGCGTGCTGGAGGACTTTGCAGCGCTCCGCGCCGATCTCAGCGACTATTCGCTCGGCTGCTATATGGCAGAGCTTCTGGAAGCCGTATCCGACGAGGACAGCCACAGCACGGCGCTGCTGCATCTGGGGCTGAACGCCCTTTTTGCTCTCTCACGGCAGCTCTATCCGGCCAGGCATATCAAAGCTGTTTTTGAGCTGCGGCTCATGTGTCTTGCGGGCTTCGCCCCGCAGCTCGACCGCTGCACAGACTGCGGATCACGCACACCCGAAAAGCCGCGGCTGAGTCTCTATGGCGGCGGCGTACACTGCACCGGGTGTGCCCCCGGTGCGCCGGGAAAATCGGTGCTGCTCTGCGGCGCGTCGCTCGCAGCCATGCGCCATGTGTGCGCGGCGGGGGAGAAGAAGATCTTTTCCTTCACGCTGGACGAGCCTTCGGACGAGCGCTTCTGCGCCGCCTGTGAGGAATACACTCTCGCGCAGCTCGACCGCGGCTTCGGTACGCTGGATTACTGGCATTCACTGCAAATAAGTAGACGATAATTATTTTATGTAAACAACATTACGTAAATAAAATTGCGTAAACTAAAATACGTAAACCGTGTTACGTTAAACACTTTATGTAAATTAAATTACGTAAATAATGTTATGTAAACATATAACGATTACGGAGACATATATGGACTTACTGGAAAAATCAAGAAATACTCTCGAGCTCCCGGCGGTGCTGGAAATGCTCGCAGGGGAGGCGGTGTCCGAACCGGCAAAGGCCGAGGCGCTTGCGCTCGTGCCGAGCATCCACCGCGCGGAGGTTGAGCGGCTGCTCGCCGAGACGAGCGCCGCGAAGGACATGATGGTATATAAGGGAAGCCCCTCACTTTCCGGGCTGCGCGATGTGCGCGGCTCGCTGGCGCGCGCCGATATGGGGGGCGTTCTCAACCCGCGCGAACTGCTGGAGATCGCGGGCGTGCTGCAAAGCGCGCGCGCCGTGCGCTCCTACGGCATGAGCGCCGAGAAGGAGACATGCATCGACCATCTCTTCAAAATGCTTCAGACGAACCGGTTCCTGGAGGATAAGATCGTAAACTCCATCCCCAGCGAGGACGAGATCGCTGACAGCGCGAGCAGCGAGCTGGCCGACATCCGCCGCAAAATGCGCGCGGCGGCAGCGCGCGTGCGCGACAGTCTGCAGAAGATCATCTCCGCGCCGTCCATGGCGAAGTTTCTGCAGGACCCCATCATCACGACGCGCTCGGACCGCTACGTTGTCCCCGTCAAGGCCGAGTGCAAGGGAAGCGTTCCGGGGCTTGTGCACGATGTGTCGGCCTCCGGCGCGACGCTCTTCGTGGAGCCCATGGCGGCGGTCAAGGCCAACAATGAAATTCGCGAGCTGAAAGCAAAGGAAAAAGCGGAGATCGAGCGCATTCTCGCCGAGCTCAGCGCCGAGTGCGCCGCGCACCGCGAGGATATCGACGCCGACTTCTCCGCACTCGTGCGGCTCGATGTCATTTTCGCCCGTGCCAAGCTGAGCTTCAAGCTCAACGCCGGCGCGCCGGAGCTCTCCGAGCGCGGCGTCCGGCTGCGCCGGGCGCGCCACCCGCTGCTTGATAAGGACAAGGCCGTTCCCATCGATGTGGAGCTTGGCGAGGATTACGATACCCTCGTCATTACCGGCCCAAACACCGGCGGCAAGACCGTCACGCTCAAAACCATCGGCCTTCTCTGCCTTATGGCGCAGTGCGGTCTGCACATCCCCGCCGCCGAGGGCAGCTGCGTTCCCATATTTGATAAGGTCCTCGCCGACATCGGCGACGAGCAGAGCATCGAGCAGTCCCTCTCCACATTCTCGGCGCACATGGTGAACATCGTAAAAGTGCTCGAGGAGTGCGGCGACGGCTCGCTCCTCCTCTTCGACGAGCTTGGCGCAGGCACCGACCCCGTTGAGGGCGCGGCGCTTGCCGTGTCGATCTTGGAGAGCGCCCGCGCGCGCGGCTGCGTCATCGCCGCGACGACGCACTATGCCGAGCTGAAGGTGTACGCCACGAATACGCCCGGCGTTATGAACGCCTCGTGCGAATTCGATGTGGATACGCTGCGCCCGACGTACCGGCTGCTTCTTGGTATTCCGGGCAAATCCAACGCCTTTGCTATTTCCCGACGGCTTGGCCTGCCGGAGGAGATCATCGAGGACGCCAGGGGACGCGTCGGCATGACGAGCGCGAAGCTTGAAGAGACGATCGAAAAGCTCGAACAGACCCGCCAGATCCTCGACCGCGAGCGCACCGAGTCCGCCCGGCAGCTCCGGCAGGCAGAGGAGGAGCGGAAAAAGGCCGCGCAGCTGCGCGCGGAGCTTGAGATCCGGCTGGAAAAGTCGGAGCAGAAGGCACGGCGCGAGGCCGAACGTATTTTGGCCGACGCCCGTACCGTGGCCGAGAGCACGTTTCGGGAGCTGGACGCGATGCGCTCGGCGCAGAACGAGGAAAACGACCACCTGCGCATCAACGCCGCGCGTGCTGAAATGCGCCGGAAGCTCAACGAGACACAGGACTCCCTGCGAAAGGACGAGCCCGCGCCGGAGGAAAAGAAATCCGCGCGCGCCGTACAGGTGGGCGACGTGGTGCAGATCCGCTCCATGGGCGTGAAGGCGACGGTGCTCGCCGTTTCGCCTGACCGGACGCTCACCTTGCAGGCAGGTATCCTGCGCGTCACGGCGCGCGAGGACGAGGTGCTGCTTCTGGAAAACGAAAAGCCCGCCGTGACCGTGCGTACCGAGAGCCGCGGCACGACGCTCCGGCAGAGCGCCGTTTCGTCCGAACTCGACATCCGCGGCATGGAGACGATCGAGGCCATCCCGGTCGTGGAGCGGTACATCGATTCCGCGGTGCATTCGCGTCTCGAAACCGTGACGATCATCCACGGCAAGGGTACGGGCGCGCTGCGCGCCGCCGTGCAGCAGTCGCTCCGCCGGAATAAGCAGGTAAAATCGTTCCGTCTTGGCCGTTACGGCGAGGGCGAGACCGGCGTGACCGTTGTGGAATTGAAGTAACAGCGTGGTAAAGCGGTGATTTTTGCTGTGCAATTTTCCAAAACCGAGGAAAAAGGTTGACGTTCCCGACGGGCTTTGTTAAAATATAGCCGTATAAAAGCATATCCATGTCAGGCGATCCATAGCGGATTTAACCAATTTTTGATGATAGGGAGCGGCGAATATGGTCAGCAAAGAAGTAGTCATCAGCAATCAGGTAGGCCTGCACGCCAGACCTGCAACGTTCTTCATTCAGAAGGCGAACGAGTACAAGTGCAGCATCTGGGTGGAGAAGGACGAGCGCCGTGTCAACGCCAAGTCTCTTCTCGGCGTTCTTTCTCTGGGTATCGTGAAGGGTACCCCCATCACCATCATTGCGGACGGCTCGGACGAGGAAGAGGCTGTGGCAGCGCTCACCGCGCTGATCGCCTCGGACTTCGCGGAGTGATCTGCGGAAGCAAACGAACGGACAAGGGCGTGTTATGAACACGCCCTTGCTTTTGCATTCAGGGAGTTTTGATACCGTGACAAAGATCGAGGAGCTGCGCGAAAAAGCCAATCGCCTGCCGCTGCTGCCGGGCGTTTATATCATGCTGGACGCCTCCGGCGAGGTTATCTATGTCGGCAAGGCCAAGGCGCTCAAAAACCGTGTGACGAGCTATTTCCGCGGCGACCATCTGCCGAAGGTCGCGGCGATGGTGTCGCATGTGAACGACTTCAACGTCATCATTGCCGAGACGGAATTTGAAGCGCTCGTTCTGGAAAACTCGCTCATCAAGCGCCACAAGCCGCACTATAACATCCTCCTCAAGGACGACAAGGGCTATCCTTTCCTGCGTCTTGACCGGCGGGAACCGTATCCGCGCTTTACGCTCTCGAACCGCGCGAACCCAGATGGGGCAAAATACTTCGGCCCCTACGGCGGCCGCGGGCAGACGATGAGCATCATTGACACACTCTGCAAAACGCTGGGGCTGCCGAC
>CAVEPP010000186.1:0-4248 GCA_963617605.1 Alloprevotella sp.
CGCGCCAGTCGAAGAGGAACACCGCAAGCGTCATGACCGCCGTGGAGAAAAGCCCCTCAGTGACGAGCATGACCACGCGGGTGGACACGCCGGAGAGGTTGTCCATCGTGTTCGTCGTAACGGACGTGATCGCGCCGAGGCTGTTTTCGTTAAAATACCCCATAGGGAGATAGCGCAGATGCTCGGCGATCTGCACGCGCTTGTTGGCCGTTGTGCGGTAGCCGCCGTCTGTCTGCAAGGCCGTGGCGCGGTATTTTAAGATCGACGCGCCGGTAACGGACACAAGCATGACCGTGAGCGAGAGCCAAATGGCCTTTGCAGTCACGCCGTCTCCGAGGATCGCCTGCAATATAACGCCGATGGCCGGAATTTTGAGCGCCGAAAAGAGCGCCGCCGCAACGCCGAGGACAATGGAAACATAAAACTCCCGGCGCTTCCGCCCGTCGCAGAAGCGGAAGAACTTCCGCAGAATTTCAAGCATGTTCGCTCCCCCCTTCCGCGCTGTCGCGGGATGCAATGTGCGCACTCCAAAGCGTTTGGTACAGCGGGCAGGTTTGCAGCAGCTCCGCGTGTGTCCCCGCCGCCTCGATGCGCCCGCCGTTCACCACGGCGATCTGGTCGGCGTCCGCCACGGTGGAGAGCCGGTGCGCGATGACGATGAGCGTTTTGCCGCGCACGAGCTTTGCCACGCTCTCCTGGACGACGGCCTCGTTTTCGGGGTCTGTGTAGGCGGTAGCCTCGTCGAGAATGACGACGGGCGCATCCTTGAGCATGGCGCGGGCAATGGATATGCGCTGCCGCTCGCCGCCGGAGAGATGCGCGCCGCCGCTGCCGGCGAGCGTATCAAAGCCGTTTTCCAGCCCCAGGATCCGCCAGCGATGTGCGCGGCTTCGGGTTTTCGATCCCCCGCGTCACGGCGGCGACGGACAGCTCGTCGGCGGCCTTGCTCGCCGCGGTCAGCAGCGGCACATAGATGCAGTTCACCGTCATGGCCGGGGCCTTCAGAAAGCCCCAGAGCGTCGGCGACACGTCCCGCAGGCGCATGGCGTCCCGGATAAAGCGGCCGTCCTCCCGGATGGTGGGGAGATACCGGAGCATGACCGCCAAGGGAATGGTGAGCTTCTTCGGGCAGCGCAGCCGCGCCATGGCGGAGAGGAACTCCCCAACCTTCGTCGTGGCGATCACGAGCCCCGCCAGCATGCCGCAGGCATAGACCTTATGCACCAGGCCGAGAAACGCCACGAACATCGTCCGCCACGTACCGGTCAGAACGCCCATGCACCAGACGGTGAACGCGCAGATGAACGCATACGCCGCCATGCCGCGCAGCGCGTATCGCCATTTTCCGCTGAGCGCGGCGAGCAGGCCGATGAGCGCGACCAGCGCAAACTGCCAGACAAGGCTCGGCGCGAACATGGCGCAGAGGACGCAGAGCAATATAAGAAGCAGCTTTGTCTGCGGATCGAGATGCAGCGGCTTCATTGCGTGATCCCGGCCTTCTCAAACTGCTTTTTCAGCATTTTGCAGCCAATAAAGGCGCTGAGCGCGGCGGCGAGGATCGTTCCCACCAGCATAATGACAAGGATCCACGCCGTCCCCGTGGAGCGCATGGTGTCAATGTAGGACTGCTCCGTACCGTTTCCGAGCATGGTCTTCGCCCAGCCGTCCGGGTTGGCAAAGAAAACGAGGTACGAGCCCGTGCCGCCGAGGGAGAGAAGAATGTACGAAAGGGAATTGACCTTCCTGCTCTTATATCCGCCCGCTCCGGCGACGAGGTCGGCCACGATGCCCATAATGAGATACCCCAGCGCCATCGCCCAGTGCATGCCGGTCACGAACCAGACGATGCAGAGGATCGCGCCGAGGATCGTCGCGGCCCAGCGCTTGGGTACCTTCGCCATCATCAGCAGATATACCGGCCCACAGAGCAGCGCGCTGCCCACGGGCATATAGAACGTCAGCACCGGATTCGGCGCGAAGAAAATGCCGCCCACCAAAGCGAACACAAGAAAAAGCGCGGTGAAAATGCCGACCGTTACCAGATCCTTCACGGTCAGTCCCTTTTTGTCGATCGTCTGCATAATAAAAATCTCCTTTGCTGTGCATTCACGGTTTGACTTTTGCGCCGTCCGGCGCTATACTTCGGTTAGAGTCCGCTAACCGAAATCGAAGGTATCATGCCGCAGCGATTTTCTCAATACAAGGCAAAGGTTTATGCCGGATCGTTGCAAAGAATTGTCTGTTCATTGCAAGGAGGACTATGAAGCGCGATATACTGGCCGACTATTACCGCCCGCTTTTGGAGAGCAACAGCTTTCTCCCCATCCCCTGCCCGGACAAATTCGGCCCCGCAGGGCGCTGCTGGGAGATCTCGCCAACGGTAGGCGGCGGCTATTACTGGCTTTATGCAAAGCAGGATCTTTTTGACATCAAGATCCACGATTTCTTTTTTCACGAGGACTGCTGTCTGGATATGGCCATCCCGGAGTGCATCAGCATCCAGCGGTACGACTCCATTTCCGGCGAGGAGCTGAACCCCTACCGGCGGCTCTCCGCCGGGGACATCCAGACCATTGTGGGCGGAAAGCCGCGTTACCGCGCGCTCATCCACCGGCGCATCCCCATTCACGCCGTCGGCATTGAGATATTGCCGATGTACTACGAGGATTTTCTGAAAAAGCAGTACCCGGACATTTATTACGATCTCCCCGCGGCGTTTCAGAGCGTGGATGCGGCAACGGACTTTCCCGCCATGTCCAAGCTGCTGTTCGAGGTGGAGAACTACCGCGGCGGCGGCGCGGCAGCCGCGCTCTTTTATGAGGCCAAGGTCACGGAAGCGATCGCCCTTGTCGTGGACGCTTGGAAGCGGCAGGGGCAGCGGCAGGAAAAGGCCCTGTCCGCGGAGGACGCGGAGAGCCTGCAGAATGTCGTCAGCTACATCGCCGACCACTACGCCTTTGACATTTCGCTCGGGCGTCTCGCGGGCATCGCCTGCATGAGCGAGAGCAAGTTCAAAAGCTGCTTCAAGCGGCAGTTTGGCTGCACCGTCACGCAGTACATCCAGGGCCGCCGTATGAGCCAGGCGGAGCATCTTCTCATCAACACCGATTTCACCATGGGGCAGATCGCCCAGATGATCGGCTACACCACCTCCAGCCGGTTTGCGGAGCTCTTCAAAAAGAGCACCGGCATCCTTCCGATTGAGTATCGGAAGATCGCGCGGCAGGAGCGGTAAAAAGGAAAAAATATTTTTAGGGATAGGAGTCTTGGCAATGAAAATTCTGGTATTCGGCGCGGGTGTGCTCGGGTGCAATCTCGCAAGAAACATGTTTCGCGCCGGGAAGGACGTAACACTGCTCGCGCGCGGAAGCTGGGCGGAGGAGATCCAAAAGAACGGTCTGCGGATCAAGGACAAGTTCTCGCCCCGTATGTCGGTCAGCCGTATTCCGGTCGTGACCGAGCTGAAGCCGGAGGATGCTTACGATGTGATCTTCGTTGTTCTGCGCTATACGCAGCTCGATTCGATCCTCGATACGCTGCGGGCGAACGGAACGAAAAACATCGTCTTCGTGGGCAACGACGTGCGCGCCGAAGCGCTCGCCGCCTCGCTCCCGGAGAAGAACGTGCTCTTCGCCTTTGCGTCCTCGGCGGGACACCGTGAGCGCGATCACGTGGCGTCCGTCGATCTCAAAAAGATCACCATCGGCCAGCTTGCGGGCGCGCCCTCCAACGAGGCGCTGATCGCGCAGATCTTCGACGGCACAAAGTACAGAGTGGCCTACGAGCCGAACATGGGGGACTACCTTCTCTGCCACGCGGCGTTCGTGATCCCGGCGGCCTTCGCCTGCTACAAAACCGACGGCAATCTCAAAAAGCTCAAGGGAAACACGGCGTACCTGCGCCGGATGCTTGAGGCGAACATCGAAGGCTACCGCGCCATACGGAACGCCGGACACGAGATTCTGCCGAAGGGCGACAAGGACTTTGAGGGCGAGGCGTACCGCAAGACGTGCCTGCGCTTTTTCAAGCTCATGTGCGCATCGAGCCTCGGCAAGATCTGTGTTTCCGACCACGCCATGAACGCCATCGACGAGATGAGCGCGCTCAACCGCGATCTTAAGAAGTTCTATGACGAAAACGGAGCGAAGTATCCGGTATGGCAGGCACTGGAAAACGACACCAACGGATACCTGATAATAGGGATGAGCAAAACACACATTGAACATCGAGGTCGAAGCGATGCAATAA
>CAVEPP010000187.1:0-4234 GCA_963617605.1 Alloprevotella sp.
GATCAAGGATCCGCGGCTCGGGAACATCTTTTAAAATGTCCAGCGCGGTGAAAACGAGAGGCTCGGTATCCATGCGGGGGATGAGGACCGTAGGCGTTACGATCATTTCCAGCCCGTAAAACTCCCATTTCCCCGCGATATACGCCAGCGGTTCGCCGGAAAGACGCCGCTGCAAAAGCCCCATAGCGGCCTTTTCCGCCTCGTCCCCGGCGTACATATACATCCGGGCGATGAGCTGCGCGTCAGTATATCCGGCGCCCTGTGCAAGCAGACGCCGGGCTTCGAGCGCGTATTCCTCCACGCCGGCCTCCTTGAGTGCACGGCGCATGGCAAGATACAGCTCATTATAGGTCTTTGCCAATCCTAACCCCTCTTTTTTACCAGGCGTCCGAGCCTTTTTCTTCCGGGAGAACGAGCTTAAGCGATTCAATGGCGACTTCCAGCATAGAGTCGTCCGGCTCGGCGGTCGTCAGATGCTGCACGGCCTTGCCGGGTGCAGAGGCAATGCGGGCAAGCGCGCTGTCGCTCCGGCCCGCCCACTTGATGATCTCATAGCTGATCGATACGACGACCGGCAGAAGCAGCAGGTGCAGCCCCATGCGCGCGAGCATACCCTCGGTGCGCACAAAGGAGAAAACGAGAATACTGATGAAGATTACGATAAAGAGGAAGCTCGTTCCGCACCGCGGATGGAAGCGCGACTGTATGCGTGCGTTTTCCACCGTGAGCGGGAGTCCAGCCTCATAGCAGAAAATGGTTTTGTGCTCTGCGCCGTGATACATCCACACACGTTTCATATCCGGGATCTTTGAGCAGAGCTTTAGATATCCAAGGAAGATTGCAAGACGCAGAGCGCCCTCAACCAGACCGCGCCAGACGCCGAGCGGCACGAGCCGATTCAAAAGACCGGCGAGAAACGTCGGCAGGAGGGCGAAGAGCCCGACGGAGAGCGCGATGCCGAGCACGACCGCGGTATAGAGGATGATTTTTTCCGCGGTTTCATCGGAAAAGTGCTTCTGGATCCAGAGATCGAATTTGTCCGGCTCGCCCTGCTCGCCCTCCGGCTGCTGCTCGGCGGACCAGGTGATCGCCTTTACGCCGTTGACCATGGAGTCAAGAAAATTGACCACGCCGCGGATAAACGGATATCCCATCCACGGGTGCTTGTCCTTGCTGAGCTTGAGCGGATCAACGCGGGAGACGAGCGTGCCGTCGCTCCTGCGGCAGACGATGGCCTGCCGGTCGACGCCGCGCATGAGAATGCCCTCAATGAGCGCCTGCCCGCCGATGCTCGTGCGGAAGGGCGCGGGGGCTTTGGATTCCTGTGCCATAGAAAAACTCCTTATTATGATGCCTTGCGCGGCAGCGTTACCGTGACGCGCACGCCGCCGCCGGCGGCGTTGGCAATGTCGAGCGTACCGTTGTGCCGCGTGACGATCTCGTCGCACACGGAAAGACCGATGCCGCTTCCGCGCTCCTTGGAAGAGCCCTTGAAGAATTTTTTCTTTACCTGCGGCAGCTCCGCGGGCGGGATGCCGGGGCCGTAGTCGCGGATGCATACGGAGACGTTCGCGTCATCGTGCGTGATGTTCACGTCGATCTTCTTGCCGTTTTTGCCATATTTGCAGGCGTTGTCCAGAATATTGAGGAACACCTGCGAAAGGCGCTCGGGGTCGCCGGGAATCTCCGGGAGATCCTCCTCCGGTGAAACGTAGCTTACGGCAAGACCCTCGTGGCGGAAAAGTTCATTATAAGTGTAAAGACAATCCTCGACCAGCGCGGGCAGCTCCACGGTGGAAACGTGCAGCGTAAACCGGCCGTCCTGAATCCGTGTGAATTCCAGCAGCTCCTCGACCATCTTGGTAAGGCGTCCCGCCTCGCGGGTGATGATTTCGATGCCGCGGCGCGAGTCGCCCTGAATGGCTTCGTCGTAAGCGAGCGTTTCCGCCCAGCCGGTGATGGCGGTGAGCGGCGTGCGCAGCTCGTGGGAAACGGAAGAGATAAACTCTGTCTGTACGCGCTCGGCCTGCGAGAGCTTCTGCGACATATCGTTGATCGCGTCGGTCAGCTCGCCGATCTCGTCATCGTGCGTTTTTTCTACCTGCGCGCCGTAGCTCCCCTCGGCGATGCGCCGCGCGACGCCTGTGAGCGAGGCGATCGGCTCGGTGATCGTGCGAAGAAAGTAGAGGTTCGAGAAAATAACGATCGCCAGCACGACGAGACCAATGCCTCCCGCGACAAGCGCGGAGGTGTTCACCGCGCGGTCAATGAGCTTGAGACTCGTGATATACCGCATTACGCCCACAACGCTCCCGCTGCCGGAAACGAGCGGCGCGGATACGGCGAGAACCTTTTCTCCCGTGGAGGCGCGCTTGCCCTGCCAGAAGCTGATCTTGCCGGAGTCGAGCGCGCTCTTTATGTCGTCCGAGCCGGGGATCGAACCGGCGGAAATGCCGGTGGAGGCGATCTCCACACGCCCCTCGGTGTTGACGAACTGCAGTTCAAGAGAATCCTTGTCGTCAAAGTTCTCGGCGTAGTTGAAGGCGCTTTGGTAAAACTCGGCATACGTGCGGTCAACATAGGATGAGAGAAACGCCGACGCCGTCTCCGCCTTTGCCTGCAGGGAGGCTCGCGTGGCGGAATAGTAATACGCCTGCAGCGAGAGAGTATACGCCGCAAGCGAAATAAGGATCGCCAGCAGAACAAGCCCGCTCCCGACAAACATACCGCGGGCGCGGATGGAGCGGAAATGGATATCGCGCAGGCGCGGCAGATGCACCGCGTTTTTTGCGGCTGCGGCGTGGCGGCTTTTTTCTTTTTTCGCGAAAAGGTCAGCGAGCAGCTTCTTCATGGAATACCGATCCTCCGAAGCGTCTTAAAGTCCCCATTTGTAGCCGTAGCCCCAGACGGTGGTGATGTAGGCGGGCATGGTGGGATCGTCCTCGATCTTGATGCGCAGACGGCGGATGTTCACGTCCACGATCTTCAGCTCGCCGAAGTAGTCGCGGCCCCAGACCTCGTTGAGAATGTCCTCGCGGGAGAGGGCTTTGCCGGGGTTGTCCATGAAGTATTTGATGATGGAAAACTCGATCTGCGTCAGACGCACACGCTCGCCGTTTTTCTCCAGCGTACGGTTGCGGGTGTTCAGACGGAACGGCCCCTGCCGGATCTCCCCAGTCTCCTCGGCATCCTGCTCGCCGCCGGTGCGGCGGAAGAGCGCGTCAATGCGGGCGGTGAGCTCAGCGGGGGAGAAGGGCTTGGTGACATAGTCGTCCGCACCGGTCATAAGACCGGTGACCTTGTCCATCTCCTGGCTGCGGGCGGTGAGCATGATGATGCCGATGCGCGTGTTGGACGCGCGGATGCGGCGGCAGACCTCAAAGCCGTCGATGTCCGGCAGCATAACGTCCAGCAGCGCTACGCGGATATCCGGGTGGCGGCGGAGCTGCTCGAGCGCCATTTCGCCGCAGTCGGCCTCGATCGGCTCATAGCCGCTCCGACGCAGATTGATGACGACAAAGCTGCGGATGTTGGCCTCGTCTTCCAGAACCAGAACTTTCTTCATATCGGTTTCTTACCCTCCAACGACGGAGCCGGAGCTCCAGTCCGTATAAATCACATGAAATCGGCTGCGGATCGTATTCTCGTCGGTCTTGCCGTCAAGAATTTCGGCGGCGTACACCGTTGTGCCCTCCTCCTGCAGAAGAAAGCGGTCATCCAGCTTTGAGCGTTCGTACCGGTTCTCTCCGGTGATGGTGTATACGGCGGCATAATCTTCGAGCGACCCGTCCGAGCGCAGCCGCGAGAGAATGACCGCCCGTTCGCCGGAAACGCTGTCGTCCCGCCGCATCGTGAGCCCGACGTCCCAGCCGGACGGCAGCACGAGATACCAGTTGTCCGTAACGCAGTGGTATGTTGTCATAACCGTACTCGCGCGGCCCGATGCGTCGTACCGGAACCAGGCGATCGACCAGAAGACCTCGTCCCCGCGGCTGTAGAGCTGCTGCGGGTGCGGGATCTCGGTGCAGCCGTCGCCGTCAATATCCTGCGCGTATACAAGGCTGTAGGAGCGGCGCGTCTCGGAGATCTGCGTGGAGCGGTTCATCGTGAGATTGATGAGCGAACCGTCCCGGCAGACAAAAATATCGGATACGAGATCGCCGGTCGTGAGCGTGGACTCGGCAAGCAGCGCGGGCGCATCACCGGCAAGCGTGATCATGCGCAGCCGCTGCAG
>CAVEPP010000188.1:0-4194 GCA_963617605.1 Alloprevotella sp.
GTCGAGGACGGAAAGGTGCACAACGTGCAGTTCATCAGCGGCTGCAGCGGCAACACGCAGGGCGTTGCGAAGCTCTGCGAGGGCATGGATGTGAACGAGGTCATCGACCGGCTCGAGGGCATCCGCTGCGGCATGAAGCCGACGTCCTGCCCGGATCAGCTCGCACAGGCGCTCAAGGCCGTGCGCGATAACGGCTGAGACAACATAAGAAAAAACCGGAGCGGCGCATCTTTTCGGATGCGCCGCTCCGGTTTTTCAGACTGTGAAAAAGCCTTACAGCCTTTTGTAAATTTGGGAGCCCCGCGCACAGCGGGGCTCCCATTTGAGGGCGTCAGCCGGCTACATACAGGGGCATGTAGATCGTCTGGCCGACGTAGTACGTGGCGAGATTGTCGCGGTTGTTCAGGCGCTGCAGGAAGGTGATATTGTTTTCAAAGCTCAGACCGTAGGTGAGGCAGAGACCGTAGACCGTGTCGCCCGCGACGATCGTGTGAGCCATAATCTTGTAGTAGGAGCCGGAAGCGGGGTACGAAGTCGAAGGAATGAGAATGGTGTTGCCAGGGAGCAGATAGCTGTAGCTCACGCTGGGGTTCAGACGCTGGATCATCGCGTCGTTCTCGGCAAAGTCGACCTTATACTTCTCGCAGATGCTCGTGACGGTATCGCCAGCCTGGATTTTGTGCGGGATTACGAGATAGCTGAGTGTGTCCTCGGCGGGGATGTTGGGTGTTGCGGTAGGCTTGGCGGAAGCGGCGGCGGAGGCGCTCGGCGCGGCTGTGGCCGTTGTCCCGGCAGAGGCTGTCGGCGCGGCTGTGGCGGTCGTTCCGGCGGATGGCGCAGGCGTTGCGGTGGGCTTTACGACCGTGGAGGCGGCAACGTACTGCGGCATATAGATAATGCTCCCGGGGAGCATGTTGTAATACGCGACGGTGGGATTAAGATAGGAGATCATTTTCTCGTAGGTGTAGTAGTTGAGACCGTAGGAGGTGCAAAGACCGTAGACCGTATCGCCCGAAACGATCTTGTGCGCCATAATCTTATAATAGGAGCCGGAGGCCGGAACCGTTTTCGTTGGGAGGAGGATGACCTTTCCGGGCATCATATAATTGTAGTTCGTAATGTTGTTGATCTTGCGGATTGTCGCGTCGTTTGACGCAAAATCTACTCCGAGCGCGGCGCAAACGCCGGAAACAGTCTCACCGTACTGGAGAGTGTGCTGCGCGAGATAATAGCTCACGGTGTCGCCAGGGAGAGGGGTGATTGTATCGGTAATTACAACCTTGGAGGCTTGATACACCCCGTCTGCGGAGGTATAGGTAACGGTCGCGGTGCTGCCGACCTTGGCCGTGCCCGTGATGCCTGCGCCGCGCACACCGAAGGAGATGCTGCCGACCGTGATGGAGCTGCCGGTAACAGCGGTGATCGTGCCGGTATAGGTGCCGCTGCCGTTCGGTGCCGGGGTGGCGGCGGAGGGCGTGGCCGTTGGCGCGGCGGTCGTTCCGGAGCTCGGAGTCGGCGTTGCGGTGCCGGCGGGCGTTACGTATAGCGGCAGGATGAACTGCTGCCCGGCCATGAACACGTTGAGGTTGTTGTTGAGCGCGGCGAGCAGCTTGTAGTTGGCGTTATAGTCGATGCCGTAGCTCTGGCAGAGCGCGGCGGGTGTCTCCCCGGCGACGAGCGTGTGCGCAAGGAGAGAATAGTACGCCTCCGAGGTCGAGGCCGTCTTGGTCGGCAGCCAGAGGACCTTTCCGGGCATCAGATAATTATAGTTCGTGATGCCGTTGACCTTGCCAATCATGGCGAGATTGGCGCTGAAGTCGATCTTTTTCGCCTCACATACGGCGTAGACTGAATCGCCTGCCTTGAGAGTATAGCTCGTGAGATAGCCTACGACCTTGTCATCGGCGGCATTCGCCGTGCCAGTAAGACTAGTGAAGAGCGCTGCCACGAGACATACGGTCAGCAGCAGGGAAAGAAGGCGTTTTTTCATATCAGGTTTCTCCCTTCGTTAAGCCCGTGCGGGGGCCGGGTAGATTTAAAAGACGACGTTACAGATATATGACGGAGCAAAGGAGCGGTTCGTTCAGGAAAGAAGCGTGATAGGCGCGATATCCTGCCAGACGATGCCGGTGCGGTTGCCGTCCGCATCGACGAGATCCTGCGAGATCTTGCCGGTATAAATCATTTCGCCGTTTTGTAGCGTGAGGACGTACTGCGCGTCGGCGTCACCGGTGATCCACTCCGTGCCGGAGAAGGAAGCACCCTCGCCGGGGAAAAAGTCCTGCTCGTCAAGGCTCATGAGACGCATGTCGCCGGGGAAAAGCCCCTGCGCCGGTTCGCTGACGCGGTGAGCGTGCCAGAGCGCCGTGATCTCGCCTTCGATGTACTCGACGATCGCCTTGTCGGTCGCCGTATAGAGCAGATATCGGCTGCCGCCGAGAGGGACGAACTCCGTGAACTCGGTCAGCTCGCCATCGATGTACGCGCGGACGCGGATCGCGCCGATCAGACCGTCGCAGTCCCACTGGCATTTGCCCTCGCGCTGCACCGCTTCGCCGGAGGTCTTGTCCACATAGGTGTACGTTGCCTCGTAGCGTCCCGGCGCGGTCGTCGTGAGAACGGCGTCGGGGAACGTTTCGCGAAGGGACGTCTGCGCAGCGTCCAGATCATCGGCACGCAGCTCCCGTCCCAGCGACGGATACGCCGTCGTGAACGGAACGTACACGAGCAGAAGGTAATCGGAATTCATGTAGTAGCTGTCCGGATACGCGGCCTGCAGTTTGGCGTCGTGCGTATCGAGCCGCTGCTGCACGGCGTTGAGCAGTGCGCCGTAGATCGCGGTGTACTGCGCATAGGCGTCGGCATAGGAAATGCCCTCAGCCGCGGCGGAATTTTCGTTTGCGGGAACGGTCTCCGTTCCGGCGCTCGCCGTCGGCTGGGGCGCTTGGGTCTTGCCGCAGGCGGCGAGAGAGAAGAGCAGTGCGCAGCAGAGGATCAGAGAAAGGCTCTTTCGTTTCATGGAAAATCTCCCGTTATGTACCTTTTAAAATATAGGGATAAAGCTGTTAACATAATATTATGCCACAAGCCGGGAAAATTGCAAGCCCCCGATGCAGCATTTTTCGCGGAAAAATCCGCCAAACGAGGGAAATCGGGCGGAAAGGGATTCCGCCCGGGGGGAAAATCAGTTCACGTCCTCCTCCACGGACTCCGGGGCAAGCTCCAGAAGGGCGGGATTGCGGAGGAAGTATTTCAGACATTTGAGAGCGCTGGCGAAATAATAGCTGTCGGCGATGCGCTCGTCGCAGGCGATGCGCAGATCGACATAGTGCCGCTCAACGCCGGAGGGAGTGCCGTCGGCCTCCTGCACCTTGCGCCGCGCGCCGAACGAAACGGCGCAGGGCATGTTGCCGAAATCGGCGAGATGGGGGTCGGCGCTCGGAACGCCGAAGCTGCCGAGATCGAGCATCGTCACGCTGCCGTGAAACGGGCTGGCGTCCAGCCAGGTGCGCGGCAGCCAGTCAAAGTAATCCATCAGGCGGAAAATACTCATCGCCATGCGCAGCAGAATGCGGGGGAAGCGCATGAGCGTGTTGGCGAGCTTTTCCGGGGCGCTCAGGGAAATGTCGGCGCGGACCTCATCCGTGGCCTCGGTGAGCTTGCGGTATACGTCAAACACCGTGTCGGTCGGCGCGAAGCGGACCTTGACGCTCGTCTCCGTCGCGGTGACGGAGGCGCTGCGCTTGACGGGGAGGACGACTTCGATCTCGTTGCGCGCGTAGATGCGCCGCCCCGAAACAAAGCGGTTGACGCCCGGGCGCATGGACACCGTGCGCACGTAGGCCGCGATGATCAGATGCAGAAAGCCGAGATTCGCCCAGCCGCCGGCGCGCTTTTCCCGCAGCCACTTTTCCACGCCGGTGACCTCCACACTGTCCGAGAGGAAGCAGGTGGCGTCGCTCCGGCGGCGGAGGATGTACGGCTGGATGCGGTTATAGGCGGGAAGCGTATAGAGCTGCCGCCCCTCCCGCCGGTCGTTCATATGTCGGGTATATCGGTCTGCCATGAAAGAGTCTCCTTTTACGGGTGCAGAATGATGCTTTTTCGTGTTTGTTCGATGGGCACAATTTGTTTATTATATAATAGGGATGAGCAAAACACACATTGAACATCGAGGTCGAAGCGATGCAATAA
>CAVEPP010000189.1:0-4109 GCA_963617605.1 Alloprevotella sp.
GGCCAGATACTGGGTGGGATTGGCTTGCAGAAATGCAACGACTTTGTTCATGGTATATACCTCCATAATGATTTTGTCCGCGAAAGAGCCGCAGTCCTTTCGCTGGAAGTATCATAGCTCCATAGCGCCCGTTCGTAAAGTAAGCACAATATTGTGCCGTAGTTACCAAAAGGATACTATTTGAACATGCCGTGATATGAGTCAAGTGTTTTTTGTTTCTGTTTCCCTGTCCGGCGCTGCCGGATATGCGTGCTTCTCCACATACGCCATCATGCGGTTATACAGCACCACATAGAAAAGCACGGCAACCATACCGCCGATCGCGCCCAAAAGCGTGTATGCGCGCAATTTCAGCGCGGTCCACAGTATAAGACCTGTCCACGCCGCGGCGCACAGTACGATCGCTGAAATATGTTCGCGCAGCCATTTTTTCTTAAAAAATGCGATCTTCTCTTTCAGCGTAAACGTACTGCTGCTGAGCGCCGCAGCAAGGTTGCTGTCGGCGGCTTTTTTGAAGTTTTCCGCGGCAAGCCGCTCGCCGCTTATAAGCTCGTTGATGCTCACGCCGAATTCTTCGGACAGCAGCGACAGCATTTCCACATCGGGCATGTAGTTGCCGTTCTCCCAGCGGGAAACGGTTTTGTTGGTCACACCGAGCTTTTCTCCGAGCTGTTCCTGCGTCAATCCCTGTTCTTTCCGCAGGGCAGCGATAAATTTTCCTGTCTTTATTTGATCCATTCGGCTCACCTCGAAGAAAAGTATAGCAGGGTTTTCGTAAAATGTCCTCCCCACAAACAGCGAATCGGATGCCCGCTGTCAGAAATAAGAAAATTGCAATCGGCGCGCAAATGGTGTAGAATACGAAACAAAGCGCCAAAAAGAAACCATTGGAGGCTATCATGGATAATACGGTGAAAACGGAGCTGCCGGCCTGCCCGGTGGAGACGACGCTGACACTGATTGGCGATAAGTGGAAGGTGCTGATCCTGCGCGATCTGATGCCCGGCACGAAGCGGTTCGGCGAGCTGAAAAAGTCGCTCGGCGGCGTTTCGCAGAAGGTGCTGACGGCGCAGCTGCGCGCCATGGAGGAGAGCGGGCTCGTCCGCCGCAAGGTCTATGCCGAGGTGCCGCCGCGTGTGGAATACTCCCTCACGCCGCTGGGCGTCAGTCTCAAGCCCATTCTGGACGCCATGCTCGCATGGGGCGAGGACTACAAAAAGCAGTACGGTGGCGACGGGATGCAATAAGTCTTGCGCGGCGGGCGGGGAACGTGTATAATGTTCTCCGTGAAAATAGGCGGCTTCTCTTTATCGAAGGGTCAGGGAAGCGCCGCGACACGGGAGTTCACTATGAAAGTTACCTTTTTGGGCGCGACCCATGAAGTTACGGGCAGCTGCACGCTCATCGAGTGCGGCCATAACCGCGGCCTTGTTGACTGCGGCATGGAGCAGGGGAAGGACATCTTTGAAAACCAGAAGCTGCCGGTGGCGGCGGGGGAGATTGACTTTGTCCTTTTGACACACGCGCACATCGACCATTCCGGCAATCTGCCGCTGCTTTTCAAAAACGGGTTCGACGGCCCCATTTACGCCACGCGCGAGACCTGCGATCTCTGCCGCATCATGCTGCGCGACTGCGCGCACATCCAGGAGAGCGAGGCCGAATGGCGCAACCGCAAGAGCCGGCGCTCCGGCGGACCGGCGTATGAGCCGGTCTACACGCTCGACGATGCCGAGGCCGCCATCGCGCATCTGCGCCCGGTGAGCTATCACGAGCTGGTGCAGGTCGGCGAGCACTTCACCGTCCGCTTCAGCGACGTATGCCACCTGCTCGGCAGCGCCTGCATCGAGGTCTTTATGACCGAAAACGGCGTAGAGCGCAAAATGGTGTTCAGCGGCGACATCGGCAATCTCAACCAGCCCATCATCCGCAACGTGCCGGAAACGGTCGCGGAGGCGGACTATGTTATGATCGAATCGACCTACGGCGACCGTCTGCACGACCGCCATGTCCCGCCGGTCAAGCTGCTGGCCGATTATATCCAGCGCACGCTCGACCGCGGCGGCAATCTCGTCATCCCGTCGTTCGCCGTCGGACGCACGCAGGAGATGCTCTACTACATCCGCGAGATCCGCGAAAAGAAGCTCGTCACCGGCCACGATGGGTTCCCCGTCTATGTGGACAGCCCCATGGCGAACGAGGCGACGGCGATCTATCTCCAGTGCGGGCACGAATGCTTTGACGAGGAGACCCGCGCCCTTGTGGATGCCGGGATCAACCCCATCTGGTCGGACGGCATCTGCATCTCCGTTTCAAGCGAGGATTCCAAGGCCATCAACGAAAACCCGGAACCGAAGGTCATCCTCTCGGCGAGCGGCATGTGCGAGGCGGGGCGCATCCGCCACCATCTCAAGCACAATCTCTGGCGGAAGGAGAGCACGGTGCTCTTCGTCGGCTATCAGGCGGAGGGGACGCTCGGCCGCAAGCTCTATGACGGCGAAAAGCACGTGAAGCTCTTCGGCGAGGATATAGAGGTCAACTGCGAAGTCGGCTTCCTGCCCGGCAAGAGCGGCCATGCTGACCGCGACGGGCTCACCGCGTGGCTCGCGGGCTTTGAAAAGAAGCCGAAGCTCGTGTTTGTGAACCACGGCGAGGACACCGTGACGGACGCGTTTGCAAGCTATCTGGAGACCGAGCACGGCTATAAGGCGTTCGCGCCCTACAGCGGCACGGTGTTCGATCTCGCCGGGGGAAAATTCCTCGCCTGTCCGAAGGGCGTGCCGGTCAAAAAGGCGGAGACCGCTTCGGGGGCCGAGGCGAGCGGGCTTTACCAGAAGCTCGTTGCCGCCGGAGAATCGCTCCTTTCTCTCATCCGCGCGAGCCGCGGCAAGCCGAACAAAACGCTCAAACACTTCCTTTCGGACGTGGAAGAGCTTCTCAAAAAATATCGCTGAACCGTATAAAGAGAGGAGAAACCCATGGACGAAAAGAAGATCGCGTACAAGCGCGTGCTGCTCAAGCTTTCCGGCGAGGCGCTCTCCGGCGACGCCGGAACGGGGCTGGACTTCAAGGTCATGGCCGAGGTCTGCGGCGTTGTCGCGCAGTGCGCCCGACAGGGCGTCGAGGTCGGCATCGTTGTCGGCGGCGGCAATTTCTGGCGCGGCGTGAAAAACGGCGAGGGCCGCATGGACCGCTGGAGAGCGGACTATATGGGCATGCTCGCTACGGTCATGAACTGTCTGGCGCTGCAAGATGTTTTGCAGCAGCAGGGCGTGGAGGCCAAGGTGCTCACCGCCATGGAGATCCAGCACATCGGCGAGCCGTTCTCCGTGGAGAAGGCGGACGAATATCTCCGAGGCGGCAAGGTCGTCGTGTTCGGCGGCGGCGTCGGCAGCCCGTTCTTCACGACCGACACGGGCGCAGTGCTGCGCGCGGCGCTTATCGGCGCGGACGCGGTGCTGCTTGCCAAGAATGTGGACGGCGTTTACAGCGCCGACCCGAAGAAGGACCCCAACGCCGTGCGCTTCGACTCTCTCACGTATGAGGAAGTGCTCGAAAAGCGTCTCGCGGTCATGGACAGCACGGCGACGTGCATCGCCATGGACAACCGCATCCCCATCAAGGTGTTCGCGCTGCGCGAACCGGAAAACATCCTGCGCGCCGCCCGCGGCGAAGCCGTCGGCACGCTGGTCCACTAACAGAAAAACGAAAAAATAACACCGGGAGGATATACAAGATGGCAGAAATCAAAGAATTCAAAAACCGCATGATCAAAACGGCAGAGGTTCTCTCCACCCAGTTCGACACCGTCCGCGCCGGCCGCGCCAACGCCGCCGTGCTCGATCAGATCGAGGTCGATTACTACGGCTCTCCCACCCCCATCCGCCAGATCGCGTCCATTTCCAGCCCCGATCCGCGCACGCTGCTTATCCAGCCGTGGGACGGCAGCACGCTCAAGCTCATTGAAAAGGCGATCCTTACCTCTGAGCTCGGCATCAACCCGCAGAACGACGGGCGCGTTATCCGTCTCGTGTTCCCGCAGCTCACCGAGGAGCGCCGCAAGGAGCTTGCCAAGCAGGTGCGCAAGTACGGCGAGGAAGCCAAGGTCG
>CAVEPP010000190.1:0-754 GCA_963617605.1 Alloprevotella sp.
GAAGTGAAGGCGTCCCGCCAGACGGGAACGCCGGAAAAACCATGGTTTTCTTTTCAATAAATAATAAAAAAGGAAAACGACAATGGTTACCGTAAACTTTATTCTCAACGGCAAGCCGGTCAGCGCGGAAGCGGACGGGCTCACGCTGCTCAAATATCTCCGCGGCGTCGCGTGTCTGAAGGGCGCAAAGGAAGGCTGCTCCACCGGCCACTGCGGCGCGTGCACCGTGCTCGTGGACGGTAAGCCCGTCCGCTCATGCGTTACCCGCATGGACAAGCTGGAAGGGAAGTCCGTCGTCACGATCGAAGCGCTGCACGGCGCGGACGGCGGCCTGCACCCGATCCAGCAGGCGTTTCTCGATATCGGCGCGGTGCAGTGCGGCTTCTGCACGCCGGGCATGGTGCTCGCGGCAAAGGCGCTTCTTGACGTGAACAGCGATCCGACGGACGAGGAGATCTGCGAGGCGCTGAAAAATAATTACTGCCGCTGCACCGGTTATGTGAAGATCATCGAGGCGGTGCATCTGGCGGCGGCGCGCCTGCGCGGGGAAGACCCGTCCGTGGACGATATGCGGACGTGGGAAAATCTCGAGATCGTGAAATACGAGGGCGAGGACGACGTGACGGCACAGGACCTCACCGGCCGCCACATCGGCCGCTGCGCCATCGATATCGACGGCCCCGCGAAGGTGAGAGGTACGCTGCCCTTCACCTGCGACCGTGCCGACGCGGACACGCTTTATGGCGCGTTCGTC
>CAVEPP010000190.1:764-4107 GCA_963617605.1 Alloprevotella sp.
GTCGCAGCATCCGCGTGCGAAGATCCTCTCCATGGACTTTTCCGCCGCGGAGACCGCTGCAGGCGTTGTGCGCGTGCTGACGCATAAGGACGTGCCGGGCCGGAACACCTATGCCACGTTCAATCCCGAGCAGCCGGTGTTCTGCGATACGGAAGTGAACTTCCTCGGCGATATGCTCGCGCTCGTCGTGGCAGATACCGAGGCGCACGCCCGCGCGGCGGCAAAACTCGCCCGCGTGGAATATGAGCCGCTGCCCGGCGTTTTCGAGATCGAGGACAGCTACGCGCTTGGCGGGCGGCAGATCATCCGCACGATCGATTTTTCCTCCGGCGATCTCGCCGCGGCGGAGAAAATGCCGGGGCTGCAAACGTTCGAGGGCGATTACTACTTTGAACGGCAGGAACACGCCTATATCGAGCCGGAGTGCGCCATCGGCGAATACGAGGAGAGCACCGGCACCGTGCGCGTTACCGCCTGCACGCAGTCGCCGTTTGAAGTTCAGAATATGCTCGTGCCGATCCTGGATCTGCCCGCCGAACGCATCCGCGTGACGGGCGCGCCCATCGGCGGCGGCTTCGGCGGCAAGTGCGATTCCTACATCGAGCCGCACGCGGCCATCGCGGCGCTCACGCTGCACCGCAAGGTGCAGATACCGCTCACGCGGCGCGAATCGCTGATCCTTTCGACCAAGCGCCACCGCTACCACAACCATTACCGCTTCGGCGTGGACGGAAACGGCATCTTCCGCACACTCGAAGCGAAGATCACCTCCGACGCCGGACCGTATACGGGCCTGAGCGGCGGCGTGCTCGAGCAGGGCTGCATCTTTGCGCTCGGCCCGTACCGCATCGACGCGGCAAAGCTCCATGCCTATACGGTGCGCACGAACACCGTGCAGGGCGGGGCGTTCCGCGGCTTCGGCATCAACCAGAGCGCCAACTGCATCGAAACGATGATCGACGAGGCGGCGGAGCGGCTGGGGATCGATCCCTTTGAGATCCGTCTCCGCAATGCGCTGCACCCCGGCGACAAAACGATGACCGGCGAAGCGGTGCGCGAGAGCGTCGGCATCGCGCAGACCATCCGCGCGTGTGAGAAGAAGGCTGCGCCCATCATTGCGCGCTACCGGAAGCTGTACGCGGAACGAAACGATCCGGACGTCGCGCTCGGTGTGGGCGTGGCGAGCGGGTTCAAAAACGTCGGCGTCGGCAAGGGCAGCCCGGACGACGGCGGCTGCATCCTCACCAAGCTGCCGGACGGCAAATTCAAAATGGACATATCCGGTACCGACATGGGGCAGGGCTTCCGCACCGGCATGACGCAGATCGCCGCGGAAACTCTCGACGTGCCGGAGGAGGATTTCATCGTATCCTGCGGCGACACGGCGGAAACGCTCCCGCACCGCCAGTCCGTCAGCGAGCGCCAGACGCTCGACACGGGACGCGCCGTGTACGAAGCCGCCAGAAAGATGCGCGAGGAGCTTGCGAAAAACCCGTGGCAGCCGGGCGAAACGCGCCAGACGCACTACCGCCATATCGCCCCGAAGACCTACGGCATCAACGGCAAGGCGCAGGCCAAGGAGGACGGGAACCCGTACCAGAACTACCGCGGCTATGCGTTCCTCACGCAGTGCGTCATTCTGGAGGTCAACAAAAAAACCGGCGCAGTAAAGGTGCTGCACGTCGTCTCCGCCAACGACACGGGACGCGCCATCAACCCGCAGATCATCGCCGGACAGATCGAGGGCAGCAGCGCAATGGGCGTCGGCTACGCGCTCAGCGAAGGCTTCTCCTTCACGAACGGCAAGCCCGACCAGCTCACGTTCGGCAAGCTCGGCGTCGCGCGCGCGCAGGACACGCCGAAATTCGATATCGTCCTTGTGGAGGATCCCCACACCGAGGGGCCTTACGGCGCAAAGGGCGTCTCCGAGGTCGCGACCGTCCCGGCCACGCCCGCGGTGCTCAACGCGCTGCACGACGCGCTCGGCGTACGGTTCTACCATACGCCGGTGCGTCCGGCGGATATCCTCAAAGCCATCGAAAACCGGTAATGCAGCGCGGTGCCTCCCTCTGCATTCCGTTTCAAAAAACAGCAAACAGCCCGCAGAGCCGTTCGGCTCTGCGGGCTGTAAATATATTATGCTTTTTTTCAGACTTCGCTGCGGACATACTGGATGTCCGGTTTTTCCAGAATCTCCGGGCGCACGACGGTCTCGTCCCACGCCTCGGGCGCGATCTCCTCAATGCTGACGGAGACCCACGCCTTGTCCGCATGGAGATACCGGGCGGCATCGTCCGCGACGGCGCGGGCGAAGGCGCGTTTTTCTTCCTCGCTCCGGCCCGGCCAGAGCTTCACGGCGATGTGCGGCATCAGTACGCCACGCCCCAGTAGATCATGTGCTTTGCCGGCTTGCCGCAGATGGGGCAGGTGTCGGCAAGATGCTCCTGATGGAGCGGCATGCAGCGACTGGACATACCGGCCTGCTCCTTCATCTTCATTTCGCACTCGAGCTCGCCGCACCACATGGTCTTGATGAAGCCGCCCTTTTCCTCCTGGATCTTCTTCGCCTCTTCGAGCGAGTAAGCGGGGTAGGTGTGCTCTTCCATGTTGGCCTTTGCCTTTTCGTAGAGAGACTTCTGCACGGCGTCAAGCAGCTCGGGGACCTTTGTATCCAGCTCGTCGAGCGAGAGGAACAGCTTCTCGCGGTCGTCGCGGCGGACGGCGACGCACTGGTTGTTCTCGATGTCCTTCGGGCCGATCTCGATGCGCAGCGGCACGCCCTTCATTTCCCAGTTGGCAAACTTCCAGCCGGGGGAGTTGTCGGTAAAGTCGCCCTTGACGCGGATACCGAGCTTTGCGAGCCGGTCCACGAGCTCCTGCGCCTTTTCGAGCACGCCGGGCTTGTGCTGCGCGATGGGGAGGACGATGACCTGGATGGGGGCGATCTTCGGGGGCAGCACAAGACCGTTGTTGTCGCCGTGCGCCATGATGACAGCACCGATCATGCGCGTCGTAGAGCCCCAGGACGTCTGGAACGGATACTGCACCTTGTTGTCGCGTCCGGTGAACGTGACATTGTAGGCGCGGGAGAACTTGTCGCCGAAGTAGTGGGACGTCGCGCCCTGCAGCGCCTTGTGGTCCTTCATCATGCACTCGCAGGTGTAGGTAGCCTCCGCGCCGGCAAATTTTTCCTTCTCGGTCTTGCGGCCGGGGACGACGGGGATGGCGAGGACGTTTTCAAAGAAATCGGCATAGCACTTGAGCTGCTGCGCGGTCTCGGCCTCGGCTTCCTCGGCGGTCTCGTGGATGGTGTGGCCCTCCTGCCACCAGAACTCGCGGCTGC
>CAVEPP010000191.1:0-4093 GCA_963617605.1 Alloprevotella sp.
CGAGAGAGGTCTGGATGATGCTCTGCGCCGGAACATTGGAGCAAAGACGCATTTTAGCGAGAAGATTCAGCCCCTCGATATATCCCTTGGCGTGGGACTTGTCACCGGCAAGGCAAACCCAGCCGACGCGGAAGCCCGCGACACGGTGGGATTTGGAAAGGCCGTTGAAGCAGAGCGTCAGAAGGTCGGGCGCGAGCGAGGCGAGCGCGATGTGCTCCGGTTCTCCCTGCATGACAAGGCGGTCGTAGATCTCGTCGGCAAAGAGGATGAGATCGTTCTCGCGGGCGACCTGCACGATCTGTTCAAGGATCTCCTTCGGGTAAAGCGCGCCGGTCGGGTTGTTCGGGTTGATGACGACGATGCCCTTCGTGCGCGGCGTTACCTTGGAGCGGAGGTCGTTGATATCGGGGTACCAGTCCTGCTGCTCATCGCAGAGATAGTGCACCGCCTTGCCGCCGGCGAGCGTGATGGACGCCGTCCAGAGCGGATAGTCCGGCGCGGGGACAAGGATCTCGTCGCCGTCGTCCAGAAGGCCCTGCATGGTGAGCGTGATGAGCTCGCTCACGCCGTTGCCGGTAAAGATGTCGTTGATGCCGACACTGGGGATGCCCTTGAGCTGGCAGTACTGCATGATCGCTTTGCGGGCGGAAAAGAGGCCGCGGGAATCGGAATAACCCTCGCAGTTGCGCAGGTTGTAGATCATATCGAGAATGACCTCGTCCGGCGCGTAGAAACCAAAGGGGGCGGGGTTGCCGATGTTGAGCTTGAGTATATTCGCGCCGCGCGCTTCCATGCGCATGGCCTCGTCCATTACGGGGCCGCGGATGTCGTAGCAGACGTTGTCGAGCTTTTTGGACTGCTCGTAATTTCTCTTTTCCATGGTGTTTCTCCTTTTGCAAAAAATGAAAACGCCCTGAGCCTAACGGCTCAGGGCGGAAAATACTCCGTGTTACCACCTGAATTCGGACAAAACGTCCGCACTCTGCCCGGTACTGCATACCGGCTCCCAATATAACGGCGAGACCCCGTCCGGGCATTTGCTCCCGGCCGCTCAGGGATGGCTTCCGAACGGAACGCATCAAGGCTTGCACCAACCGCCTCTTCTCTGCATGCGAACGATGTCCGTACTCTTTCCCGTCAAAGCGTTTTCGTATGGATTGAGTGGAGTCTACCACCGTTCCCGCCGAATGTCAAGCGCTAACGGAAAAAAACGATAAAAAGTGCCCGTTCTTTCAGCTTCCTTTCAGAATCGCGTTGTAGTATACTGTGGATGAAAACGAGGTGTATACCATGAAAATACTGATCGTGGAAGACGAAAAGCTGCTGGCCGATTCGCTCAAGACGCTGCTCGAAAGCAAGGGGTTTGACGTGGAAACGGTGTACGACGGCATTTCCGGCGCGGAATACGCCGAGCTCGGCGTATACGATCTGCTGATACTGGATGTAATGATGCCCGGCATGGATGGGTACGCCGTCGCCCGCGCCGTCCGCGCGAGGCGGTGCGGCGTGCCGATCTTGATGCTCACGGCGCGCTCCGGGCTGGAGGACCGCGTGGAAGGGCTCAACGCCGGAGCGGATTACTATCTCACCAAGCCCTTTGATACGCGCGAGCTGCTCGCGTGCATCAACGCGCTGCTGCGGCGGCAGGGCGCGCAGGTAGATGCGCTCTCCTTCGGCAACACGTCGCTCGATCTCTCCTCCAGCACACTCTGCTGCGGGGAAAAGTCCGTGCGTCTCTCGGCGCGGGAATTTGACGTCATGCGCCTCCTGCTCCAGTCCGGCGGCAGCAATCTCTCCAAGGAAGCGCTGCTCTCACGCGTATGGGGCTTTGATTCCAACGCCGTGGAAAACAGCGTGGAGGTCTACGTCGGGTTCCTCCGCAAAAAACTTGCGAGCATCGGCTCGGATGTGCGCATCGAGTCCGTCCGGCGGCTTGGCTATCATCTGGAGGTGGCTTCCCCATGCTGAAAATGCTCCGGCTGCGGTTTGTCGGCATCAATATGGCGATCGTACTTGCGATCCTCTGCACGATCTTCGGTGTGCTGCTGCACACAACGCACGCGAATCTCGAGCGGGAATCCGTGGAGATGGTCACCGCCGTGGCCGCCGACCCCTTACAGCTCAACTGGCCGGACACGACCTCCCGTCTCCCCTATTTCACGGTGCGCATATCGCCCTACGGCAGCGTGCGTGTGAGCGGGACGAGCTATTATGATCTCTCCGACGAACAGGTGCTCTCCGGCATCGTCACGGAAGCGCTGCGCTCCGGCGGCGAGCAGGGGCTGCTGCGCGACTATTCTCTCCGCTATCTGCGGACAACATGGCGCGGGAACGAGTATATCGTTTTTGCCGATGTATCCAGCGCTAACGCCACAATGCAGAATCTCTGGCGGAGCTGTATTTTCATCGGGCTGTGCGCTGCGGCGGTGTTTCTCGCCGTCAGCTTTCTTCTGGCGCGCTGGGCGGTAAAGCCGGTGGAAAAGGCATGGGCACAGCAGAAGCAATTCGTGTCCGATGCCTCGCACGAGCTGAAAACGCCGCTCACCGTGATCCTCACGAACGCAGAAATGCTCAAAGATCCCTCGTACTCCGAACCGGACCGGCAGCGCTTCGCCGAGAGCATTCTCACCATGTCCCACCAGATGCGCGGGCTGGTGGAGAGCCTTCTGGAGCTTGCGCGAGTGGATAACGGCGCGGTGAAAAAAGTATTCGAGCCGCTCGACTGGAGTTCTCTGGTGCAGGACGCCGTGCTGCCGTTTGAAGCGCTGTTCTTTGAAAAGGGTCTTACGCTCGAAACCGACATCGAATCCGGCATCACGGTGCGCGGAAGCGCGCAGCATCTCCGGCAGTGCGCGGAGATTTTGCTCGATAACGCTGTCAAGTATTCCGCGCCCGGTACGGTTCGCGTAACGCTGAAAAAGGCCGGACACGACAAATGCGCTTTGAGCATCGAAACGCCCGGCGAGTCGCTCTCACCGGAGGAATGCAAAAATATTTTCAAACGCTTTTACCGCGCCGACCGCGCCCGCGCCATGGATCACAGCTATGGGCTCGGCCTTTCGATCGCCGAGAGCATCGTGACCGAGCACGGCGGAAAAATCCGCTGCGAGGGCAAGGAGGGCGGCAATGTTTTCACCATCACACTCCCGGCCGTAAAAGGAGAAACAAAATGAACTTGGATATATCCGCGCTGTCCGATCGGTTTACCGTCCGGCGGCTGACGAAATGCGATGTTCCCGCCATGCTTGCGCTTGCGGAGTCAAATCCTGTATACTACCGGTATCACTCCCCCGCGCCGTCTGCGGAGAACACGCGCGAGGGGCTGACAGCCCTGCCGCCGGGAAAAACCGCAGCGGATAAATACTACGTCGGTTTCTTTAATGGCGAAACGCTCGCCGCCGTGCTTGATCTTGTGCTCGATTACCCGGAAACCGGTACGGCGTTCATCGGGCTTTTCATGCTCGACGCCGCATACCAGAGAAAAGGCGTCGGCAGCTCGCTTTTTTCCGGCATTGCCGGCGCACTCGCACACCGCGGATATACAAAGCTGCGCCTCGCCATAGACCGCGGCAATCCGCAGAGCGAGGCGTTCTGGACAAAGAACGGCTTTATCAAAACCGGAGAAGTATACCCCAACGATCATTCCGCCTATCTACCGATGGAGCGGTTAATTCAAACAAAGGAGAATACCATGTCAATTACCTTCCGAAAGGCCACAGCATCCGACATTGACGCCGTGACTGCCATTTATGAGGCCATTGTCACAGAAGAAGAGGCTGGGCGCTCTACAACCGGCTGGAAGCGCGGGATCTATCCCGTGCGAGCCACGGCGGAGGCCGCGCTCGCGCGCGGCGATCTCTTCGTTGCGGAATTGGACGGACACGTCGCGGCGGCCGCTGTTCTGAATCATATACAGGTCGATGTATACGCCGGTGCGCCGTGGGAGTTTGAAGCGCCGGACGAAGAAATTTTCGTCATGCACACGCTCGTAGTCGATCCCGCTGCCGGAGGGCGCGGGATGGGCCGCGCGTTTGAGGCATTTTATGAGCAGGAGGCCGCGCGGCGGGGCTGCCAGTATCTCCGCATCGACACA
>CAVEPP010000192.1:0-4042 GCA_963617605.1 Alloprevotella sp.
GCCCATGCGTCCCTGCTTGAGATGCACGACCGCGCCCGGCTCGTTCGTAAGCTCCTCGCCGTCGGCCAGAGCGCCGTCCTCCACGAGCAGAATGTCGTTGGAGAGAAAGCTGTCGTTCAAAAGCGCCGCGGCAAGCTTACGGTCGGCAGCGTCCACGAGATCGAGCACGGCGGTGAGCTCGCTCTTGTTCCAGAAGCGGTTCTCGTCCTGAATGCGCCAGTAGTGCACAAACGGAAAGAGCTGGTTCTGCGCGCCCGTGCGCTGCCAGTAATTTGGGATATACCGCAGCTCGTGTCCGCCCGCCTGCACGGAGCACGCCACTGCCCCGGCGGGGATCGTCTCGCCGTCTACGGTCGTTTCAACCGGCTGACGGAACCAGTGTTCGAGCACCTGCACGGTGTCGTCCGTGTCGCTCAGCGCGCTCGTCATGTCGAAGATCTCGCTGCGGGGTACATAGTCCTCGCCGAGCGCTTCCTCCGCCGTGATGCCGAGTTCCTCGAGATCGGCGCGGAACACCTGCGCGAAGCGTACCTTGTGGATACGGTAAACGTAATCGAGATACTGTCCGTCCTGCACACTGCCGCCGCGCACCGCCGGGTCGGGGAACACCGATTCCACAGGGATATCGCTCACGCGGATGTCGCCCTGCACCTCGCCGCAGCGCATGTCCTCGTCCCAGTACGCCTTCCAGAAAGCGTCGCCGAGCTTCAGAAGGCGGCGCTCGTTGCGCGTGTTCATGTCGGAAAGGCGGTTGTTCTCGGCGATGTACCGCACGGCAAATTCGCGCCGCTTGGCCATGGCGCTGTCAAGATCGTCGTCACGCCCGCGAAATTCCGGCTGCGGCACGGTCGGCTCGATCTGACTCTCGACGAGGATATACGGGTCGGGAATGCTCGCCGGGAGCCACGGAATGTCGTTCTCGCGGCAGAACTCGGTGATATCGCGCGTCACATCGTGGATACCGTTGTAGTAATCGTTGCACCGTTCCCATTCGATCTCCACGGCGGTCCGGGCGTTTTTGGCGCGCTGAAAGAGCGCGTACGCCGTCCGCTCGCGTGCTTCACGGTCGGAATAATCGTAGCCGGACACGGTCTCCGGCTGCGGCTGTTTCTTTTGCCGTTTCATCTCATACCCCCAGAATTCTGTTTACTTCGCCCTGCACAAGATCATAAAACCACGCGCCGAGCTTCTGCTTTCTCTCTTCGCCGTTGCCCCACTTTCCGTCAAGCACCTCCTGCGCCACCGCCGCGATGCTCACGCTTTCCGCTTCTTGCCTCTCCCCCTGGGAGAGGTGGCTGCCGGAGGCAGACGGAGAGGGCTGCGGAGCCGCGGCGGAGTCAAAGTAGGTCAGCGGCACATACATCACGTCCAGATCCAGCGGGCTGCCGCGGTACTGCTGCATAACGCACTCCGCACGCAGGTCGGGATAATTCACGCCGTCGTTCGCGCCCCACGCGGCGATCCAGCGGTTATAGCCCGTCTCGCCGATGTGCGCATCAAACCAGCTGAGGCTTGCATACACTCCGGTTTTGTTCCCGGCCTCGGCCATGGCCGCGCAGAACGCCTTGCACATAGCGGTGATCGTCTCGTCCGAAGGAAAGCCGTTCTTTGCCTTGTACCCGTCCGCGTCCTCCATATCGAACCACACGCCGAGCCGGGGCTTTCGCCCGGCAAGGAATTTGAGACAGGCCTTTGCTTCCTCGATCGTCTGCGCCTCGTTGAGCGCGTAGCTGTACCAGTAAAGCCCCCATGGGATACCGAGAGCATCGCATTTGGCGATGTTCCTCTCCGCCCACGGGTCCACACTCGTCCAGAATCCGCCGCGGACGATCACAAAGCCGTTTTGGTACGGCGCAAGGTTGATGTCGCCCTGCCACTGGGAAATATCGATGCCTTTCATACGTCCTCCTCCAATAATCTTTCCACTTCCGCCCGCAGTCGGGCGGGCACGTCTTCGAGCGTTTTTAATCCCTTGCGGATCAGCGCCGCATAGATCTTAGCCATCGCTCATACCTCCAATCATCATTTCGTATACCTCCGCGAGAGCCAGCTGCAGGTCCGTGAACGACGCGTCGATCGCTTCGCGCAGCTTCTGCTCCAGCGACTTCTGACCGAGCACGAACCACGAGCGTCCATCCCGGACGATGTTGCTCAAAAGCACGCCGTCTTCCATCTGGTCTGTGCTACCGCTTTCCATATCTGTGATGATTACACTCACCATGTTGCCGGTAAAAACGGCGGCGTCCACCGCCGCAGGGGAGATAAAGTTGTTGCCGTTGAGCACGAGATTTTCCAGCGTCGTGCCGTCCGCCAAAGTGATTTTGTACATTCCTGCCTCCTCCTTTATGCTTTGATCGAGAACGCCGGGCGGACGTCGGTTTGTCCGGTAATATCTGACGTATAATCCGCAGCGCCGCGCGCGGAGACACGCGCGTAATTTGCCGCGGACACGATATCGCGCAGCCCCACCCATTCGCTGTAAGGATTGATCAGCGCGCGGTCGTGGGCAAAAAGCGGAAACTGCGTTGTATCAATGGACATCAGGGCCGGGATCGTCGCCCCGTCGTTTCCTATACCGTAGAAGCTGCATCCGAAGACATTGCGCTCCGTCATCAGCTCAACGGTGCTGTCGTACCAGCTCGTTCCGGAGGGCTTCCCGTCTTTGACCGCGTTTGTAAGCGCCTGACGGTGCGACAGGATATGATCTGTGCCAAATGCGCTGCCGATCATTGTTTTTGCCTGTTCCAGCCCCGCCGTGTACATCGTCGAACCGACGTACCCTCCGGCGGTGGATTTGGTGCTGTTCATCGGCGTTTGATACAGCGCCGCGTCGGGAACGACCGTTACGTGATGCGTGGTGCAGGACGGATATCCTTGATTAAAGTAATAGTCGAAAGCGGCAATGCGCCAGATAACGTTGTTGATCTCCCAGTAGTCGCCGATGAAAAGGTCCTCAAACGTTCCTGCGCCAATCGCCGCCCACTGTGCAGCCGTCACCGCCGAACCAAGATTTTTCCCGCGATAGATCGCGTTGTGCGCTCCGGCATTGCCGGCAGGCGCAAATTTTGCGGCGATAGCCGATGCAAGCGTCGTATCGTCCTCCGCGCTCATCGGAACATCTCCGCCGGTGAGCGCCACATTGCCGGAGGCATCCGGGTCTTTGCCGTTGACCGTGACGACGGTGCCCGCGCCGTTCAAGCCGTTATATACGGAGAACGTTGTATATTCTCCATTGGTGAACGTGATCTTGTATGTGTCCGTCGTACCGGGAGCGTGCGTGCCGCTTTGCAGGACAACGGAGGCGATGCCGTTTCCGTTTGTGACCGTGAATGTCGATGTCGAACCGTCCGTCAACGTGATGGTATAGGTGTCCTCCAAACCGTTCGTGCCGGTTTTTGCGATGCTTTGGATGGACGAGCCCGGCTCGCCGCGGTCGCCTTTCTCGCCCGGAGGTCCCTGGAAATAGGCCTTCTCCGGTATTGCCATCTTCCCGGTGATGGACACGCCCGGCGTCAGCGCGCCGGAGAGCGATGCCGTCGGTGTGATATCCGCCATTACGTGACCTCCTTGAGAAGTTCAAACGTTGCCGGCGGGATGACGGTGTAGACATCGCCTTCCGCCGTTGTGAGCTGCACGTCGTAAACATACCGGCCGAACGCCAGCGCCTTTGTGTCCTCCGGCCGGATGTGGAAGATTTCCCCGCCGGGTACGCGGATCTGCACGGCGGGCGATGTATCCATCACCGTTTTCTTGATGGTCAGCGTGAGTTCATCCTCGGCGGTGAAAACGTAGTCCTTCCCTGTGACTTCGTTCATCGCCCGCCCGATGGTCAGCCGCGCCGTGTCGCCTCGCGTCAGATGGATGGTGTTATCCTTATCTACTGTAAGCATTTTCTCCTCCTCGCTTCCTTGCCCTTACGGATTGTATTTGATTGCAAATTCTTTTGCGGTTCCTGACACATTGAGAAGCATCTTCACCACTTTGTGCGCCGTACCGCCGACGTTGAGCTGAAGCTGCGGGCCGAGAAGCGCTGGGGCGGTAA
>CAVEPP010000193.1:0-4027 GCA_963617605.1 Alloprevotella sp.
GATCCCCACAGTCGCCGCGCTCAAGAAATTCTGCAACGAGAAGGGCATCCCCGTATTTCTGTCCATTTTCTCGCAGGACACGGATTTTCATAACGATCATTACTGGTTCCGCAATAAGCAGCGCGGCCTGCTCACCGAGAATGGCGACTGCAAATTCAAGCCCGGCTCTCCCGAGTGTCAGATCGATCCGGCGCTCGCGCCGGTCGAGGGCGACACCGTGTTTTTAAAGTATACCTACTCCTGCCTCTCCCATACGGAGCTCGAAACCTGGCTGAAGAAGAAGCGCATCCGCACGCTTCTTATCTGCGGCACCGTAACGAACTGGTGCGTGGACAGCACCATCCGCGAGGCATATCACAAAGACTACAACGTTGTCGCCGTGGCGGACGGCATCAGTGCCTACGACCACTGCGGCCGCACCGCGGACGACTGGAACAACGCCATGTTCGATCTCTGGGCAGAAATGTTCGGCCGCGTGATGACCTCCGAGCAGGTCAAGGCGGAGATCGAAGCCGCCTCAAACAAGTGACACATACTATTCTCTTAAATATCCTCTCTCATCCTCTCTTCTTGCCCCGCCGGAAACGGCGGGGTTTCTTATATCACTCGTGTCACTTGCAATTTGGAGCAAAACAGGGTACTATCTTTCCGAATAGAGATCACATCGGAGGAATTTACATGAAGCTCACTCTCTGCGCGCCGTGTCTGTTCGGGCTGGAAGGTCCGCTCGGCAACGAGCTGCGCCATATGGATATGGAAAACGTCGCGCCGGAAAACGGGCGCGTATACTTCACCGGCGACGAGAACGCCGTGGCGCGCGCGAACATCCGCTCGCGCTTTGCCGAGCGGATTCTGATCGTTCTCGGCCGGTTCCCGGCGCGCAGCTTTGATGAGCTCTTCGAGGGCGTGCGCGCTCTGCCGTGGGAAAATTTCATCCCCGCGGACGGCGCGTTCCCCGTCAAGGGCTGGGCGCTCGAGAGCGCGCTCCACTCCGTGCCGGACTGCCAGAAGATCGTGAAAAAGGCCGTTGTCGAGCGGCTCAAGAGCGTTTACGGTCTCTCGTGGTTTTCCGAGGAGGGCGAGAGCTTCCCCATTCAGTTCGCCATTATGAAGGACGAGGCCGCGCTCTACATCGACACGAGCGGCACGGGGCTCCACAAACGCGGCTACCGCCCGGCGCAGGTCGCGGCGCCCCTTCGCGAAACGCTCGCCGCCGCCATCGTGGACATTGCGCGCTACCGCGGCCGCGGCGATTTCTGTGATCCGTTCTGCGGCAGCGGCACGATTGCTATCGAAGCCGCACTCGCCGCGCTCAACCGCGCGCCGGGATTAAACCGCGAGTTTGCCGCCGAGACGTGGCGCTGCCTGCCCCGCGGTATCTGGCAGGCGGAGCGCAATGCCGCACGCAGCCGCGAGTACAGCGGCGAGTATCACATCTTCGCCTCCGACATCGACCCGCGCGCCGTTGCTCTCGCGCGTGAGAACGCCCGCCGCGCCGGGGTGGAGAAATACATTGACTTCTCCGTAGCCGACGCAAGAGAGTTCTCCCGCAAAACGGAGAACGGCACGCTCTGCACCAACCCGCCCTACGGCGAGCGTCTGCTGGAAAAGGAAGCGGCCGTGGAGCTTATGCGCGCGTTCGGCAAAACGATGCGCGGAACGGAGAACTGGAAAACCTACGTGATCTCCTCGCTTGAAAACTTTGAAAATGTCTACGGCAAGCGCGCCGACCGGCGCCGGAGACTTTATAACGGCATGATCCCCTGCCAGCTTTATATGTATCTTTGAACGCCGCGGCAGCAAAAGCGGATTCCGAATATGTGAATTATTTTTTAAAACAGCACATTCCCTCTTGCATTTGCGGAGGGCGTGTGCTATTTTATAGTCAAAGGTTAGCACTCGGAGCCATTGAGTGCTAAAACCACAAAATGAAAAAATAAAATGATCATAGGAGGCAGAAACCATGAATCTCAAACCGTTGGCGGATCGCGTTGTCCTCAAGCGGACGGAAGCCGAGGAGAAAACCAAGGGCGGCATCATCCTCACGAGCGCGGCGCAGGAGAAGCCGGAAGTTTATGAAGTTATCGTCGTCGGCCCCGGCGGAATGGTGGACGGCAACGAAGTGAAGATGGAAGTCAAAGCGGGCGACAAGGTCATCGCCGGCAAGTACAGCGGAACCAGCGTCAAGCTTGAGGGCGAGGAATACACCATCGTCCGTCAGAGCGACATTCTGGCGATCGTAGAGTAATTTCAGGAGGACGAATATATTATGGCTAAGAATCTGGTTTATGGCGCGGAAGCCCGCAAGGCTCTGCAGACCGGCGTCGACAAGCTTGCCGACACCGTGAAGATCACGCTCGGACCCAAGGGCCGCAACGTTGTTCTCGATAAGAAATTCGGCACCCCGCTCATCACCAACGACGGCGTGACCATCGCCAAGGAGATCGAGCTGGCCGATCCCGCCGAAAACATGGGCGCGCAGCTCATCCGCGAAGTCGCCACCAAGACGAACGACGTCGCCGGCGACGGCACCACGAGCGCGACCGTTCTCGCGCAGGCCATCATCCGCGAGGGTCTGAAGAACCTCGCTGCCGGTGCGAACCCGATGGTTCTCCGCCGCGGCATCGCCAAGGCGACCGAGGCCGCTGTCAGCGAAATCAAGACCGCGTCCCAGCCCGTGAGCGGCACGAAGGACATCGCCCGCGTCGGCACCATTTCCTCCGGCGACGAGCAGATCGGCACCCTGATCGCCGAGGCCATGGAAAAGGTCGGCCAGAACGGCGTCATCACCGTCGAGGAGTCCAAGACGGCGCAGACCTACTCTGAGGTCGTTGAGGGCATGCAGTTCGACCGCGGCTACGTCTCCCCCTACATGGTCACCGATTCCGAGAAGATGGAAGCCGTCATCGACGACGCCTACATCCTCATCACCGATAAGAAGATCTCCAACATTCAGGAGATCCTGCCCCTGCTCGAGCAGATCGTGAAGGCCGGCAAGAAGCTCGTCATCATCGCCGACGAGGTCGAGGGCGAAGCGCTCGCCACCATCCTTCTCAACAAGCTGCGCGGCACGTTCACCTGCGTGTGCGTCAAGGCTCCGGCCTTCGGCGACCGCCGCAAGGAGACCATGCAGGATATCGCCGTTCTGACCGGCGGCCAGGTCGTCTCCGGCGACTACGGCATGGAGCTCAAGGACGCCACGTTCGATATGCTCGGCCGTGCGCGCCAGGTCAAGGTCTCCAAGGAGAACACCATCATCGTCGGCGGCGTTGGCACGAAGGAAGCCATTGCCGACCGCGTGGCGCAGATCAAGAACCAGTACGAAGTTTCCACCTCCGACTACGACCGTGAGAAGCTCATGGAGCGTCTGGCCCGTCTGAGCGGCGGCGTCGCCGTCATCAAGGTTGGCGCGGCTACCGAGGCCGAAATGAAGGAGAAGAAGCTCCGCGTCGAGGATGCTCTCAACGCGACCAAGGCCGCCGTTGAGGAAGGCATCGTCGCCGGCGGCGGCACGGCTTACGTGCAGGCCGGCATCGTTGCCGAGAAGGTCGTCACCGAACTCGAGGGCGACGAAAAGACGGGCGCCGCCATCATCGCCAAGGCTCTGCAGGCCCCGCTGATGCAGATCGCCGCGAACGCCGGTCTCGAGGGCGCCGTGATCCTCAATCAGGTCCGCGGCTCCGAAATCCCCGGCTACGGCTTCGACGCCGCGAAGGAAGAGTACTGCGATATGATCGCCGCCGGTATCGTCGATCCGACCAAGGTCTGCCGCAGCGCGCTGGAGAACGCCGCTTCCGTCGCCTCCACCGTCCTCACCACCGAGGCGATGGTCGTCAACATCCCCGAGCCCCCCGCGCCGGCTCCCGCCGCGCCGGACATGGGTGGAATGTACTAATTATTAAACACTCCCACGTAAGGGGCAGTATCGAATTTCCGATACTGCCCCTTTTTTTGTTTGTAAGTTGTCAAGGCGTTAGTGTAAAGTTTTCGTTGGCAAAATAAAAAGGGAAGCGGATAAACCGCTTCC
>CAVEPP010000194.1:0-3997 GCA_963617605.1 Alloprevotella sp.
CTCGGCTCGCAAACGTGCGAGCGAAGCGAGTGCGCTGCGGCGAGCCGCAGCCTTTTCAAACGAGAGCCCAACGCAGTGGGTCTCGTTTGAGAATTCAGACCGGAGGAACGTCTATGCATATATTGATCCTGCCGTCCTGGTACCGCACGCCGGAAAACCCGGTGAACGGCTCCTTCTTCCGCGAGCAGGCGGAGGCGTTGGCCGCACTCGGGCACCGCGTTACGGTGTTTGCCTGCTATGCCGACGGGAAAAACGGCACGGAGACCGAAAAGACGGTGAGCGGCAATCTCACGGAATATCTCATCCATGCAAAGCCGGTGCGGTTTCATCTGACGTATTTCGTTTTTCTGCGCGAGATGCGGCGCATCCTGCGCACGGACTGCGCCGACTGCCCGCCGGAGATCATCCACGCCCATTCCTTTTATACCCTTCGCTACGGAAAGGCCCTGCGCGCCATGCTGCACGTCCCGCTCGTGTGTACGGAGCACGCGACATGGTTTGAGCGGCACATGCTCTCGGAAAAGGAGCTGCGGCAGATCCGCCGTGATTTTAATTCCTGCGACGCCGTGCTCGCCGTAAGCCCTGGGCTGCGCGAGCACATCCGGCCTTACTGCACGAATAAGGACATTCAGGTCGTTCCCAACATGGTCAGCGGCCGCTTTTTTGAAGGCGGTCTGCGCTGTGCCCCCGGCGAAACGTTCGGCTTTATCTCCGTGGGCGGGATGCTCTATAAAAAGGGCTTTGACATTTTGCTGGAAGCATTCGACGCTGTGCATAAAAAATACCCGAACACACGTCTCACCGTGTGCGGCGGCGAGGATAAGGAGCAGAATTACCCGGAGCTGGTAAAGCGGTACGATCTGGGCGACGCTTTTCGTTTCACCGGGCGCATCTCCCGCGAGGAGTGCGCGCAGTATATGCGCGAAAACCAGATCTTTGTCCTGCCGAGCCGCGCGGAGACGTTCGGCGTAGTGTACATTGAAGCGATGGCGTGCGGCCTTCCCATCATTCAAACGAAGATCGGCGCGTGGACAATGCTCACAACGCCCGAAACGGGGCTGGCCATTGATACGGAAAACGTTCCGCAGCTTGTCGATGCGATGATCTCCGTGATGGAGCATTACGATTCCTACGATCCGCAGACGATCCGGAATTACTGCCGGGAAAACTTCTCCGGCAAGGGCGTCGCGCGGCAGCTCACAGACATATATGAGAGCCTGACGGCGCGAAGAAAGGATTAACGTTGGCTTCCAGTCGAATCAAAAACTCCATAACGAACATTCTGACCGGGGCTTTTGGGCAGATCCTCAACATCGTGCTCAACTTTGCGCTGCGCACGGTGTTCCTCTATTCTCTCGGCAAGGAATACGCCGGCATCAACGGCGTGCTCTCGGGCGTGCTGCAGGTGCTGAATCTTGCCAATCTCGGCATTGACGGCGCGATCGTTTACGCGATGTACAAGCCCATGGCGGAGAAAAACACCGAGCAGGCCAAGGCGCTCGTCGCGTTTTACCGCCGGGCGTACCGGATCATCGGCTTTGTCATCGTCGCCGTCGGCCTTGCGCTGATCCCCGTGCTGCCGTACCTTCTCAAAAACTCTACGGAGCTTGTGGATATCCGCATCGTATACTGCCTGTATCTTGCGGAAACGGTCTCGACGTACTGGTTTTTTGCCTATCTCGGCACGGTGCTGCAGGCCGATCAGCGAAAGTATGTTATCACGCGCATCACGTATTTCACGCAGACGGCCTCGACGATCGTCAAGGCGGCCGTGCTCTTCGCGCTGCGCGGCACGCCGGCGCTCTGCTTTTACGTATTCACCGGGACCGGCGCGGCCTTTACGGTGGTGCAGAACCTTCTGACCCGCGCTCGCTGCCGTAAGCTCTATCCGTGGCTGCGGGAAAACGACGCCCGCGCCCTTACCAAAGAGGAGCGCGGCGGCATCTTCCGCAACGTTGCCGGGATGTTCACCAACAACGTCTGCCGCGTGCTCAACGACGGCATCGACACCACGGTCATTTCCGCCATGGTGGGCGTTGCGTACAGCGGCGTATTCACAAACTATGTGGCGCTCCGGCAGTATGTCGTCAACGTTATCCGCACGGTGCTCGACCCGCTGACGGCGAGCGTCGGCAACCTCTGCGCCGTGGAATCTGTGGAGAAGAAGGAGAATTTTTTTAACCACCTGCAATTCACCTGCTTCTGGATCTACGGCTTTTCCGCCATCAGCCTCTGGATATTGAGCGATCATTTCATCGCCGGTGTGTGGCTGCACAGTACCGACTGGCTCCTTCCGGCGGGCAGCGTTCTTTTCTATGCGTTCAATCTTGCCGTGGAGGGTATGGCCAAGGCGGTCATCATCTACCGCGATGCGAACGGCCTGTACTGGCAGACAAAATACCGCTACATTTTCTCGTCGGTATTCAACGCCGTGCTGTCGATCGTCCTGGTCGGACCGGCGGGCCTCGGCGTGACCGGTGCGCTTGTGGGCACAACGGCGAGCCTCTTCATCATGCTCTCATTTGACCCGATCCTCGTTTTCCGCGAGGTGTTCCACAAAAAAGCGTGGGGGTATTACCGGCAATACTTCGGCTATCTCGCGCTCACCGCCGCGACCGGCGCGCTGGTATACGCGCTTGCCCTGCCGTTTGCCGAATACACGGTGAAAAATTTTCTTGCACGGCTGCTGCTGTGCCTTGCCGTGCCGAACGGACTCTGGTTTTTGCTGTTCCGGAAGAACGATAATTTCGTCTATCTTCGCAATACGGCGCTCGGCATCCTCCGCGGTATAAAGAAAAAAGCGGGGAAATAGTCTTTTTGTTGAAATGCTGCGGCAGTTGTGCTATCATTTATAAGTTAGAAATATCAGTAGTTTCAATTTCGTAACGGAATCGAGGAAATACCTATGGGACTCAAGGAAAAGCTGCTCGCAAGAGAGGCCACGCTCGGCGTTATCGGTCTCGGCTACGTTGGTCTGCCGCTCGCAGTGGAGAAGGCGAAAGCGGGCTTCAAGGTCTACGGCTTCGATGTGCAGAAGGAAAAGGTGGACATGGTCAACGCCGGCAAGAACTACATCGGCGATGTGGTGAGCGAGGATCTCGAAGCGCTCGTCAAGGCCGGACAGCTCGTCGCCACGGCCAACTTTGCCGATGCTGCGAAGTGCGACTGCGTGTGCATCTGCGTGCCGACGCCGCTCGATGCCCACCAGCAGCCGGACATCAGCTATGTCCGCGCCTCCACGGAGAGCATTGTGCCGTACGTCCATAAGGACATGCTCGTCGTGCTCGAATCCACGACCTATCCCGGCACGACCGAAGAGCTCTGCAAGCCCATCCTTGAAACGTCTGGGCTCAAATGCGGCGTGGACTTCTATCTTGCCTTCTCGCCCGAGCGCGTTGATCCGGGCAATCTGGTCTATAAAACGAAGAACACCCCCAAGGTCGTCGGCGGGTGCACGCCCGAATGTACCGAGGTCGCCGCGGCCATGTACGAGGCCGTTCTCGAAGCGCCGGTCTACAAGGTGTCCTCTCCCGCCATTGCCGAGATGGAGAAGATCCTCGAGAACACCTACCGCAACGTGAACATCGGCCTCATCAACGAGCTTGCCATTCTCTGCGACCGCATGGGCATCAACATCTGGGAAGTGATCGACGCGGCCAAGAGCAAGCCCTACGGCTTTCAGGCGTTCTACCCCGGCCCCGGTCTCGGCGGCCACTGCATCCCGCTCGATCCGTACTATCTGAGCTGGAAGGCGCGCGAGTACGGCTTCCACACTTCGATGATCGAAACGTCCATGATCGTCAACGACCGCATGCCGGAATACTGCGTAGACCGCGCCGCCCGCATTCTCAACGGCTATAAAAAGTCGATGAACGGCGCGAAGATCCTCGTGCTGGGCGTTGCCTACAAGCAGAATATCGCCGACTTCCGCGAGAGCCCGGCGATCAACGTCATTAAGGAACTCCAGAAGCGCGGCGCAGAGATCACGTACTACGAC
>CAVEPP010000195.1:0-3987 GCA_963617605.1 Alloprevotella sp.
ACGTCTCTCCCTCCGTCAAAAGCTGCGCTTTTGCCACCTCCCTCGTCAGAGGGAGACAATTAAAAAGCCGATGGCTCGTTTGAGTCATCGGCTTTTTCTATAGACTTAAAGGAATTATTTCTTCTTTTTCCGCCGGACAATAATGCCGATGATGACACCGGCGATCACGCCGAGCAGAACGTTCCACCACACGACGCCGTTCGCCGGGGTCTCCGGACTGGGCTCGGCGACGGGTTCGGCGGTCTTTTCCGGTTCGGGCGCGGAGACCGGCGCACTGTCGGGCGTTTCCTCCGCTGCCAGCGCCGGGATCTCCTCGGTTTCGGCATATCCGCAGACGGTGCAGATGCGCTCCTGTTCCCCGGCTTCGCCCGGCGCGGCCTCCTGCGTGACCGTCCAGTCGCCGAAGGTATGCTCGCCCTTCAGCTTTGCGATCCTGCCGCAGCGGGAGTATTTCTGCTCATGCTCCGTCTCGGTGACGATCCATTCCGGCTCACAGCCCGCGATATGGTTCCGCGTGGCCAGGCCGCCGTACGTCTCCCCGCAGACCTCGCACGTCGCCTTCCAATAGCACGTCGCGGTACCGCCGGTGTGTCCCTTTGCGGGAATCGTCTTGCCGGAAGCGATCTTCGCATTGCAGTCTTTGCAATATGTATCGCCGGTGTAACCTGCCTCCGTGCAGGTTGCATCCTTCGCGCCGCGCACTTCCGTGCCGCCGGTGTGTCCCGTGGCGCGGATCGTCTTGCCGGAGGCGAGCTTCGCATCGCAGTCTTTGCAGTACGTATCGCCGGTGTAGCCCGCCGCCGTGCAGGTCGCATCCTTCGCGCCGCGCACTTCCGTGCCGCCTACGTGGTTGGAAGCGTCCTTCTCGCCGTAGGGCTTATGGCACACCTCGCACACGGCAAGGTCTTTGCAGGTAGCCGTGCCGCCGGTGTGCCCCGTGGCCGGGATCGCCTTGCCAGAGGCGAGCTTTGCATCGCAGTCTTTGCAGTACGTATCGCCGGTATAGCCGTCCTGCGTGCAGGTGGCTTCCACCGCGCCGCGGACTTCCGTGCCGCCGGTGTGTCCCGTGGCCGGGATCGCCTTGCCGGAGGTCAGCAGGGCATCGCAGTCCTTGCAGTATGTATCGCCGGTATAGCCCGCTGTCGTGCAGGTGGCTTCCACCGCGCCGCGGATCTCTTCGTTGCCGGTGTGGTTGTTGGGGTCAAGTTTGCCATACCAGGACCAGTCTTCGGGTTCAAAAGTCCCCGTTCCCCTGTAGCCGCAGGTGGCGCAGTGCTCGTAGTACACAGCCTTAGAGACGCAGGTGGCCTCGGATTTAAGGTACGATTCCTCAGGGTTCTGGATGATGAAATGTGCGCCCTCGCTATCTTTTCCGTACTCGCAATAGTAGCAGGCGTGCCAGTGGCTATTCTCGTCGTACCCATACTTCCACTGGGGACCAAAATAATGATCGGCATAGTAGTACTCTCCGCCGCAAACGTCGCATGTGCCCGTATCGCCGCAGTGCGCGGTGCTGCTGTTGCAGTTTCCCGTTTCATCCTCGCCGCAGCCCTCGCGCTGGCAGGTGCGCTTGTGCTTATCGTCGCGATGGACTGCCAATCGCTCCAGTCGTGGCCGAGAATGCCGTATTCGCCGCCGCATTTCTCGCAGGTTTTGCCCGTGGTGCAGGTGGGCGTTTCGGTGCCGCCACAGTGAGGCTCACCCAGGATGTAGCCTTTTTCTCCGCATATTGGGCATAGAACATATAACCAATGTTGTGTTTCGTTTATTTGATAGCCCGGTGCCTTGTAAACATAGTCAACAATCTCGAGATATGTAACTTTCTTGCATTTGCGGTTGGGGCACGTTTGATGTATCGTTTCCCGCGATTGCGTACCGTCCGCCGCCGACGGCGTCATCCCCGGCAGAAGATTCAGCAGCAGTACCGCTGCAAGGATCCCGATCCAGAATTTCTTTTTCATCATACCCTCCTTGAGATAAAAATGCTTCTCTCCTCTTTGGCATGTACACCAAGATTATACCATGCGCCGCCGGGAAACGCAACAGGAAAAAGAGAAAACGTCACGGAGGGCGATAGAAAAAAAGTTGTCAGCGGGGCGGTTCCCGCTGACAATTCTCGTATTCTGCCAATACATACAACCCCTCCGTCAAACCCTTCGGGTTTGCCACCTCCCTTTGCACAAGGGAGGCTTTGAAGTCGCGCGCTGGCTCCCTTGTGTAAAGGGAGCTGTCAGCGAAGCTGACTGAGGGATTGTCCTCTCTCAAAGAGGGAGGCTTTGGGCGGGCGGAGCAGAGCCCCGCCCCTACAAGAGTATCCAGATTGCGCCTATCCGCGCAGGACGTCTCTCCCTCCGTCTTTTGCCTGCGGCAAAATCCACCCCCCCTCTCTGTCGCCTGCGGCGACATCTCTCCCCGCCGGGGAGAGTCGGCCCTCGTCAGAGGGAGGCAAAAAGGGGGCCCCGCGAAAGGCCGCTGAAAGCGGCTTTCGGGGGGGAGAGGAGGCGCAGCGGAATGACTGCGCCCTGCCGCTTGCGGCGGGGCAAAGGATATGGAGCTTGTGCCGACGAAGGCCCCCTCTGACGAGGGGGGCTGTCAGCGGCTCTGCCGCTGACTGGGGGAGAGAAACGTTTCTGTATGGGATATCAGAGCTTCCAGTCCGCGGCCTCTTCGCGGCCGGCGATGAAGCGGCGGTAGATGCCGTTCTGCGCTGCGAGCTCTTCGTGCGTGCCGCGCTGGACGATCTGCCCCTTGTCCACCACGAGGATCTGATCGGCGTTGCGGATGGTTTTCAGCCGGTGGGCGATGAGGATGATCGTCTTATCGCGCGTCAGGGCTTCGATGGCCTTCTGCAATCTGTCCTCGTTTTCCGGATCGACGTTCGCGGTCGCCTCGTCCAGCAGGACGATGGGCGCGTTTTTCAGCATGGCGCGGGCAATGGAAATGCGCTGCTTTTCGCCGCCGGACAAGCTCGCGCCGCCCTCGCCGATGACGGTATCATAGCCGTCGGGCAGGCTTTCGATGAAGTCGTCGCAGCAGGCGGCCCTGGCCGCAGCCGCGACCTGCTCATGCGTGGCGTTCGGGCAGCCGAATTTGATGTTGTTTTCGATCGTGTCGGCGAAGAGATACACGTTCTGGAACACCACGCTGATCTGATCCATCAACGATTCCAGCGTATAGTCCCGCACGTCGTATCCGCCAATCTTCACGCTGCCGCTGTCCACGTCCCAGAAACGCGCGATGAGATTGCAGAACGTCGTCTTGCCGCTGCCGGAGGGCCCGACGACGGCGGTCGTCGGGCCCTCCGGCAGCGTGACGGTAACATCGCGCAGTATGGGCTTCTGCTCATAGGAAAAGCTCACATGGTCAAAGACGATATCGTGCGTCTGCGGGCGGATGTCTTTGCCGTTTTCGTCCATGCGCGGCATGTTCTCGGTCTCGACGGTGCGGTCGATGGCGGAGGCGGCAAGCCGCAGCATGGAAACGCCCATGCCGAACGCCTTGATCTGGTTAAAGACGAGGAACGACATCACGAGCACCATCAGCGCGTTTGCAAGGCTCATGCTCCCCTTCGCCCAGAGCAGCACGGATGCGAGCATCATGCCGACGCTTGCTATTTGCAGCACGGCCTCCTGCATCGCCGTATACGGCGTCAGGAGCTCTGCGACTTTTACGTTGCTGCGGCGGTTAAATTCGACCGCATCCTGCAGCTTTTTGTCGCCCTTGCCGGTGAGATTGAAAGACTTCACAACGCTCATGCCCTGAATGTTCTCCAGCACGGCCTCGATGAGTGCGGTCTGCGACCTCTGCATGTCCCCTGCGATGGCGACGGACTTTTTCTCCATGGCGGAAACGGCGAGGAGATATAGCGCGATGCCCACGAGGACGATGAGCCCGATGCGCCAGTCGAACACGAGGATCAGCACGGCGAATACTGCGGTCGTAATGAGTCCGCCGAGGATGTTTACGAGCACCATCGGCACCATGCTC
>CAVEPP010000196.1:0-3983 GCA_963617605.1 Alloprevotella sp.
CATCACCTGCGTTGCAGATCAGCCGGACTACCGCTGGTGTGTGCAGGCAGAGGCTTGAAATAGATCCCACGGTGAGATTTATTTTTGAAGAAAATCTTTGCAAAATCCCCCAATTTTTGCAGTTTTCTCTTGACAGCGGTAAAATATAGGCAGGTGGAGCACCCACCGGAACTTATCAGATCAGGAGGAATTTGCAAATGAAAAAGCACCATTTCAGCTTTGCCGCGGGTATGCTTGTCGGCGCGGCCCTGTTCAGCGGGAGCGCAGCCTATGCCGCGGGCATCATGGCAGAGCGCAGCACCAACCATATTTTTGTGGACGGGCAGGAAGTGCAGATCGAAGCCTATACCATCCACGGCAACAACTTCATGCAGCTCCGCGACGTCGGCAAGGCCGTCGGCTTCAACGTCTATTGGAACGCCGGGGATGGGAGCGTCCGGATCGAGACGGGCAGGCCCTACACCGGCGAAGCATCGGCGCAGACAAGCGCGGCAAAGACCGTTGCACTTCCCACGGACGGCTCGCGGTATGTCCCCGCCGCGGGCGATGTGATCCGCTGCGGCGACGGTACGGACTACGCCGTTACGGACGTGTCGCGCTATGACGCGAACGCTTTTGCCAGCGGCCCGCTGTCCGAGCTGCCCGCACCCACCTGCGATTGGAGCTGCTTTCCCGCCGTCACGCTGCCCGCGCCAGACGCGCGGCATTTCCAAAACGGCGAGAGCGACACGCTCTTTGTCCGAAACCTCTACGAGACGCGCCGGATGCTCTATACGCTCTATAACCTCATTGGCAGCGACAGCGCCGCGTGGAACAGCGGCGCGCCCTGCGCCACGGTGAAGCCGCACATCGACAGCGAGATCGCAGTCGGGAGCTTTTGGCCGTGGCGGGAGAGCGAGATCGTGAAGCTGTTTCAGTCCCGCCCCGTCAGCCAATACGCGGTCGAGGCGTGGGACGTGTACGAAAACGGCGTCTTTCAACACACCCGCTACATGATACAATCTCTGTGAACTCTGTAAAATTCCATATCCACCGTCAAAAGCCGTCTCATACGAGGCGGCTTTTCCTATTGAAAAAAAGGAGGAGAACCCTTTGAAAAAACGCATTTTAACGATGCTCCTTGCCGTGCTGCTGCTCGTCGGCCTGCTGCCGTCGAGCGCGCTGGCCGCGTCCACGCTGGAAGAAGCCATGCGCGAGGTAGACGTCTACGCAAGGAACGAAGATCTGAACTGGCTAACGATGAACGGCACGGTCCGAACGCAGCACTACACCTACTACCGCTATACCTCTGTGCTGGACGGCAGCGTGAAGGAGGTCCCCGCTTACTGCGTCAACCCGAACCTTTACGGCGTACCGGCGCTCGTGCCGGAGGGGACGTCCATCCGCTACACCTGCTCAGAGACGGTGAGCGATCCGAAAGTCTGCGGCATCATCGCCAACGGCTACCCGCACATGGAAGTGCAGTCGCTCGGCTTAAAGAGCGTGGAGGAAGCCTACTACGCGACCAAGACCGCGCTGTGGTGCTACATCCTGCGCGGGAGCTGGTCGATCAGCAAGCTCGGCGTCAACCCCGCGCTGACCGGCGCGGATAAGGAGGCCGCGCAGCGTGTGCTCAAAGCGACGCAGGACATCTACTACCGCGGGATGCTCTGGAACGTGATGGTCTCGCCCAAGCTGACCGCGCAGCCCGACCGCGCGAGCGCCTATCCCGTCACCATCGGCGGCGAGAGCTACTATCAGCAGATCTTCACCGTGACGACCGAAACGTGGGCCGTCGGGCAGACGGCCGCCGTGACGCTCGCAGGCAGCGTACCCACCGGGGCGAAGATCGTTGACCTGCAAAACCGCGAAACGGCGACCGTCGCGCTTACAACGGCGGGCGAGGTCGGCTTTCAGGGGAAGATCAAGGTGCTCTATCCCGCAGCGGGCATCGAGGGCAAGACCGGCAGCGTGCAGCTCAACATTTCCGCTACCGTCATACAGTACGCCATCTTCTATGCCGTCTGTGCGGAGAAAGACCGCTACGGCAACGTGCAGAACTATATGCTCGACACCGATCCGAGCATCCCCATCACAGGCTCAGCCATCAGCAATTTCAGCGCTGCGGCAGCGTCCGACGTTCCGGTAGAGGAAACGGCTTTGAAGCTCGTCAAGGTCGAGGAAGGCACGAACACGCCATTGGAGGGCGCTATCTTTAAGGTGACGAACCCCGACGGCACCGTGCTCGGCAGCTTCTCCACCGGCTCGGACGGCTCCGTGACGATCCCCGTTGACATTGTGGGACATTACACGGTAGAAGAAGTCACAGCCCCGAAATGGCACACGCTCTCCGCGCAGACGACGCAGCACGTCACCGTCCTGCACGGCAAGACCGCCGTTGTCACCTTTGAGAACGCCCCCTACGGCGCCCTCCGCGTGGAAAAGAGCAGCGATACCGGCGACGCGCTCTCCGGCGTGACGATGCAGGTCAGGGACATCGAGCGCGGCACGACCTACACCAAAAAGACCGGCGCGGGCGGCGCGGCGGTCTTTGACGAGCTGCGCCCCGCGGCCTACGAGGTGCGTGAGGTCGCGGGCATCAAGGGCTGGCAGTTTGACGGCGAGACGGTCAAGACCGTCAGCGTCACAGCGGGCGAAACGGCAAGCGTCAGCTTCATCAATAAGGAGCTGCCGGGACTTCGCATCACAAAGTACGACCGCACGACGCGCGCCGTCCTCGACGGCGTGACCTTTGAGATATTCCGTGACGGCGTTTCCCTCGGCAAATTCAAGACGGACGCGCAGGGCGAGATCCTGCTTACCGACGCCGCCGCAGGCACCTATTTGGTCCAAGAGGTGCAGGGGCCGGACACGCACATCCTCTGCACCACGCCGCAGCAGATCGAATTGAAAGCGGGAGACGGCATCCGCGAGCTGGTGTTCTTCAACGACCTCAAACCGGGCCTGACGCTCACAAAGGTCGATAGCGCCGACCTCTCCCGGCCCATCGCCAACGCGAAATTCGAGCTGAAAAAGGTCGATGGCAGCTACGGCCCCGTGGAGCTGCTGACGAATGAGCGCGGCGAGATCGACCTATCCAAATTGCCTACCGGTGCTTATGTGGTGACGGAGAAAGCCTGCGAGGGCTACGTTATCGACGACGCGCAGCGCATCATCGAGTTAAAGCCCAATGAGAACGCCGAGTTTGTATTCACCAATTCGGTCCTGCCCTCGCTCTATTTGAAGAAGCTCAGCGCGGACGGAACGCCGCTTGCGGGCGTTTCGTTCCGGCTGAGCAAGATCGAGGACGGGAGCTATTACCTTGACCGCACGACCGATACGCAAGGCGAAATTTTGTGGGAGGGCCTGACGCCCGGCGTCTGGTCGCTTCGGGAGATCTCCACCGTGAGCGGCCACATCCTTGACACAAAAGAGTACCACGTTGAGCTGTTTGCGGGAAAGACGAGCACAAAGGTCCTTCAAAATGCCGTGAGGCCCAACCTCACCGTGTATAAGCACGACGCCGATACCGGCAAGCCCATTGCTGGCACCGTGTTTGAGGTCCGCGCCGCGGACGGCCACAGCGTCGATCAGATCAAAACGGACAGCGAGGGCAAGGCAGAGCTGAAAAACCTGCTCCCCGGCGTGTATGAGATCACGGAAAAGTCTGTTCCCTCGCCGTATCTGCTGGACGCGCCCGCGCAGCTCGCCACGCTCTATCCCAACCGCGACCACACCGTTTATTTTGAAAATCATCAGAAGCCCAGCCTGACGGTGAACAAGATCGACAGCGTGACGGGCGATCCGCTCAAAGGCGCGAAATTCCATGTGATCTACGCCAGCAACAATACCGGCAGCGGTGAGATCAACGACCTCGGCACCTACTACACGGACGAGAACGGACAATTCCAGCTCGCCGGCCTGCGGGACGGCTGGTACAAGGTGACGGAACAGGAACCGCCCACGGGGTACGCCATCAAGGAGGCCACGCAGGAGGTCTATAT
>CAVEPP010000197.1:0-3981 GCA_963617605.1 Alloprevotella sp.
GCTCACAACGTTGCGCACCGCGATAAAGCCCTCCGCAATGCTGACAGGCGCGTTGACGTCGGCAATGCCGTTCACGGCGTCGAGCGCAGATTTTGTGTCTTCCATGAGCGTGATATCGTTCAGATGGATCACGTAGCGGTTACGGAACACGGTCGCATCCAGATTTTCAAACACGCTGCTGTCGCCATAGGAGGCCTTATAGTTTTCCATGGCTTCCTCGCGGGATACAAACTGCACGTCCCGGACGTTGGGGATGCTGCGGATCGCGCCCTCGATGGAACGGGCATCGCTGTCGGAGAGGGACTCATCCACAAAGGCGAGGATCTGGCTGTCCTCCTCCATGTTGCCGATAAGGTTATCGACGTTCACTGCCACAAGGCCGAAGCTGCCCATGATGATGAGGCAGGCGGCGATGACCGTAACGGAAGCGAACGAGCGGAAGCCGTGCGAGAATACGCCGCGCAGACCTTCCTTGAAGAGATATGTAATTCTGTTAAGACTCATAGCCGTAGTACCCATCCATTCCGTCGCTGATGAGGCAGCCGTCGCTCAGCGACACAACGCGCTTGGAAAAGGCGTTGACAAGCTCTTTTTCGTGCGTAACGATCAGCACCGTCGTTCCCAGCTCGTTGATCTTCTGGAAAAGCAGCATGATCTCGAGACTTCTGGCGGGGTCCAGGTTGCCGGTCGGCTCGTCGGCAATGATCATATCCGGAGAGTTTACGAGCGCGCGGGCGATCGCCACGCGCTGCTGCTCGCCGCCGGAAAGCTCGCGCGGATACCGGTCCTCGCGGCCCGAGAGATCGACGAGATCGAGCACATACGGCACGCGCTTGCGGATCTCGCGGTTGGAAGCTCCGATCACGCGCATCGCAAACGCGACGTTTTCATAGACCGTCATGTCCTTGATGAGCCGGTAGTCCTGGAAGATGACGCCGAGCGAGCGGCGCAGCTTGGGAAGGTTCCGCCGCTTCATCGTGCGAAGATCGAAGCCGTTGACCTCGATCTGGCCGCCGGTGGCGCGGATTTCGCCGGTCAGCAGCTTGATGATCGTGGTTTTTCCAGAGCCGGACGGACCGACAAGGAACACGAACTCGCCGTCCTGAATGGTGAGATCAATGTCCCGCAGCGTTTCCGAGCGGCTGCCGGGGTATTTCATTTTGACATCCTTGAGAAGTACCATAAATCATTCTCCGCGTCAGAGCCGGGGATCAGTATTCCCCGTTCTGAGAGTTCAGGTATTTTTTGACCATGAGCGCCACCTTGAAGATGATGGCATGGTCGAACTCACGCAAATCAAGTCCCGTCAGCTTCTTGATCTTCTCGAGACGGTACACCAGCGTGTTGCGGTGGACAAACAGCTTACGGGAGGTTTCGGACACATTCAGATTGTTCTCGAAGAACTTGTTGATCGTGTAGAGCGTTTCCTGATCGAGCGCCTCGATCGGGTTTTTCTTGAACACTTCGCTCAAGAACATTTCGCAGAGCGTCGTGGGGAGCTGATAGATCAGACGGCCGATGCCGAGATTGTCGTAGTGGATGACGGATTTCTCCGTATCGAACACCTTGCCGACCTCGATGGCGACCTGCGCTTCCTTGTACTTGTCCGCGAGAACGCGCAGATGCTTCGCCGTCGTGCCGATGCCGATCACACACTTGAGATTCAGATCGTCGTGCAGCTTCTTTTCAATGGCCTCGGCGATCTCGTAAACTTCCTTGTTGCTGTCCGACGGGCCGGTCAGCTCCTTGATGAGAACGAGATCCGACTCGTTGATGCTGAGGACAAAGTCCTTCTGCCGGTCGGGGAACATGTTGGAAATGGCTTCGAGCGCCGCCATGTCGGTGCGCTCCGTCTGCCGGATCAGCAGAACGGCGCGGGGCACATCCGTGGCAAAGTGCAGCTCCTTGGCGCGGACATAGATGTCTCCCGGCAGAATGTTGTCGGAAATGATGTTCTTGACGAAGATCGTCTTGTTATGCTTTTCCTCGTAGTTGACCTTTGCCTCCTGAAAAGCGACCGAGGCAAGGATGCACACACAGCGCGCCGTGGCGTCGTGGCCGTCCACAAAGACGGCATAGTCCAGCCGCGTGCTGAGCCCGCCGACGGGCTTGTACGTGCGGAAATTGGAAGTGAAGATCTGATCCGGATATTCGCCGAAGCCGCCATGGAAATCATCGAGCTTCGTGCCGATCATGGAAAGCTCGCTGCACGCGACAACTACCCCCTGATCGTCCACAACGCCGATGCACCGGTCGGTGGCATCCTTCATCTGGATGATGATGCTCTGGAAAATCCTGCTGGACATAACGTCTGCCTCCCCCATCTTTCTATACGAAAATGCGCATCAAAAAACTAACGGCATTTTTAGGTATTTTTCATAATAAAGCATTTCTGTGCAAAATTCAATAGCTAATTCTTTACAACTTGTAAATTTTTTTTACACTTAATCAAATCAAAGCAGATTCATAAAAATCCGCCGGACAGTTTTGTATGATATAACGACATTTTCGCGCAAAAACCGAAAAAAGCGCGTTCGTCATTTCGACAGAATGTCCGGCCGTATTCTCTCGATTTCCTCCGGCGATAATCGGCGGTACTCTCCCTCCGCAAGCAAGTCGTCCAGCCAAAGTCCGCCGATGCGGAGCCTCTTGAGCGCCAGTACCGGCATCTGCCGCGAGCCGAGCATGCGCTTTACCTGATGGTACTTCCCTTCAAAAACTTCGACCTGCACACGCCCGCCGCCGAGATCGATCAGCTCCGCGGGAAGGCACTGCGTTCCGTCGCGCAGGACGATCCCCTCGCGGAAGGCGGCAAAATCCGCCTCGCACGGCGTTCCGTCCACCACGGCCTCGTAGAGCTTGCTCACGTGGCTTTTCGGCGAGATGACCTTGTGGGCAAACGTGCCGTCATCCGTCAGCAAAAGCAGCCCGGTCGTATCCTTGTCCAGCCGACCGACAGGAAATAAACCGCGCCGTTTCCAGTCCTCCGGCATAGCGTCTACGACCGTCGGCTTGCGCGGATCGCGCGTGGCCGTCAGCACACCGGCCGGTTTATTAAGCATGATGTAGATATGACCCGGTCCGTCGATCGGTTCGCCGTCTACGGTAAGCGAGACGGCTTCCGGGTCAAACTTCGCCGCCGGGTCGGAGCACGGCGTTCCGTTCACGGCTGCGCGTCCGCGGCGGATGACCTCCCGCGCCTGACTGCGCGAGCAGAGGCCGGTATCGGTGAGTATCTTGTCAAGACGGACGAGCGGCATATTGCTTTCCTTTCTTCCATACATTGGATCGGGGGTGATTTACGATGCGAAGAACCACACCGGCACGCCGGAGAGGCGCCGTTAAGGTGATATTGTTCGGCGTACTCGCCGCGGCGGTGATACTTCTTGCCGGAGCGCTTGGCCGGCGCAGTGCCGATAACGCGATCCGCGCCGGAACAAATGAGGAACGGATCGCCTATTTACAGTCTCTCGGCTGGGAGGTCGAACAAACCCCGATCCTCGAGCAGGAGATCATGCTGCCAAAAGAATTCCCGGATGTTTTAGCGCAGTACAACGAGCTGCAGCGCCAGCAGGGCTTTGATTTGGAAGGATACGCCGGGAAAAAGCTGACACTCTACACGTACCGGATCACGAACCATCCCGACGCGGAAGAGGCGGATGCCTCGCTCTACGTGTACCGGTCAGCGCTGGTCGGCGGCGATGTGCATTCCACATCGTTCACAGGATTTATGACGGCGCTGCGCTGAAGCTGTAAGATGTACAAAATGGCTGACAGCAAAGCTGCCAGCCATTTTTGTTTGCGAAGAAACGAATTACTCGTTGATGGCGATGACGACGCCCGAGCCGACGGTGCGGCCGCCCTCGCGGATAGCGAAGCGGAGGCCGTTCTCGATGGCGATCGGGGTGATCAGTTCGACGTCCATATCGACGTTGTCGCCGGGCATGCACATCTCAACGCCTTCGGGCAGGGAGATGACGC
>CAVEPP010000198.1:0-3960 GCA_963617605.1 Alloprevotella sp.
TTCCGTCTTGGCGGCCTTCTTCGCGGCGGGCTTCTTGGCCTTCTTTTCCTTGGCGACAACGCCGCTCTCGGCGATGATCTCCATGGCGCGCTGGCGGCGCAGGTCAGCAGTCAGAGCGGCAATGTCGATGGCCTTCGCCACGTCCTCAGCCTTCATGCCATAGGCTTCGCCAAGCTTTTCGTACTCGGCCTGCAGATCCTCTTCGGAGATCTGGACGTTCTCGGCATCGGCCACAGCGCCGAGCAGGAGCTCGGTACGAGCCTGCTTCTCCGTGGTGGTGCGCATGCTCTCGCGGAAGGTCTTCATATCGGTGCCGATCATCTTCAGATAATCGTCGATACGGATGCCCTGGTTGGCCATATACTGCGCATACTCGCGGATGATGCCGTCCATACGCTCTTCGACCATGCCCTCGGGCATATCAACGGTCATGTTCTCCACGGCCTGATCGACAAGGGCGTCCTCAAAGGCGTTCTTCGCAGCCTTTTCCTTCTCCTCAACGGACTTGGCGCGGATGTCGGCCTTCAGCTCGGCAAGAGTGTCAAAGTCGTTGTCCTTGGCGAACTCGTCGTCCAGCTCGGGCAGCTCTTCAAACTTGACCTCGTTGCACTTTACGTGGAACACGACGGCCTTGCCGCCGAGATCGTGACCGTAGTTCTCCGGGAAGGTGATGTCAAGATCGCGCTCTTCCCCGGCGGAAATGCCGACGAGCTGGCTCTCAAAGCCGGGAACGAAGGTATCGGAGCCGAGAACGAGGTTCTGGTTCTCCGCCGTGCCGCCGTCAAAAGGGATGCCGTCGAGCAGTCCGGCGTAGTTGATGTTCACGGTGTCGCCGTTCTGCGCGGGACGCTCCACGGTGACGAGACGGGCGTTCTGCTTGCGCAGGCGCTCGATGTGGCTGTCAACCTCTTCGTCGGTGACTTCAACGGAGGGCTTCTCCGCCTCAAGGCCCTTATACTGGCCGAGCGTGACCTCGGGGTAAACATCGGTGCTGAAGCTCAGAAGAGCGCCGTTTTCCTCGGTGACCTTGGAATCGGTCATGGTCGGACGGCCGACGGTCTCGAGCTTGCCCTCGGCAACGCCGAACGCGAAGGCGTCGTTCGCGGCATTTTCAAACGCATCATCATAGAACACGTCCTTGCCGTACATACCCTCGATGACCATGCGGGGCGCCTTGCCCTTGCGGAAGCCGGGAACCATGATGCGGCTGCGGGCCTTCAGATATGCACCGTTGACATACTTTTCAAACTCGGCAGCGTCGAGCTCGACATCAAAGGAAACGGTGTTTTTTTCTTTCTTGCTGTTCTTGACAATCATGTGGGGGTTACTCCTCTCTATATTTCAGCCGGGACTGAATATGCAAATTTCAAGCCGATACATTATAGCAAATCAAAATGCAAATTGCAACGGATTATCTGAGCTTAAACGGAACAAAATCAAGAAAATCTGCGGAAACAAGGCGGTAATGCACGCCCTCGCTCTCGCCGATGAACGCGCTGCGGCAGCCGTAGCCATGGATGTGGCCGTAACAGCACTCATGCACGCCGTATTCGGAGAGCACGCGCAGTATCTCCGGGCAGGTATAATGAAGATACAGCGGCGGATAATGGAGAAAGACGAGCTTCTCCCGGTCACCGGCACATTTTAATGACGTTTCCAGCCGCCCGACCTCGCGCCGGAGGACTTTGGCGTCGTGCTCGGTGCCGGTCTCTTCATCCTTGAACCAGCCGCGCGTGCCGCACAGCGCCAGATTTTCCCATTCGGCAGAGTTATTATGCAGCAAAGAGATGGTATCCAAACCGTTTTGGGCAAAAAAAGCGTTCATTTTTGCCGCAGTCGTCCACCAGTAGTCGTGATTGCCCTTTACCATCAGCTTTTTTCCGGGCAGACTGTTGAGAAACTGGAAGTCCGGCAGGGCCTCGGCAAGACTCATTGCCCAGCAGAAGTCGCCGCAGATGACGCAGGTATCGTCCTCATGCAGCAGATCAAAGCCGCGGCGGATCTTGTCCACATAGCCGATCCAGCGCCCGCCGAAGGCTTCCATGGTCTTGTCCGGTTCGCCGATGGCGAGATGCAGATCTCCAATGGCAAAAAGGGACATATTCCCTCCCTTCTCCGAATAAAGCGGGAATTTGCGCAGAAACTACCCCCTGTAATCCAACAAGGGAGGATAAAAAACATGAACGAAAAAACGAACTGCAAGATCGACTGCTGCGTGAAGGACTGCAAGTATCACACCGCGGCGGACCAGTGCACCGCTTCCCACATCAACGTTTCCAACGAAGATGCTCAGCGCAAGGCGGAGACGTTCTGCGCCACGTTTGAAAACCGCTGCAACTGCTGACCGGACGGGGCTTTCGCCCCGTACATATTTTTTAATCCAGCGTGAAAGCATTCTCCCAGTGGCGGATGTCGGGCTTCTTCGTGTCTACCCCGTCGGGGGCGTAAATTTCGATCACATCAAACCGCGGCTGCAGCTTCTGCGGATTCTTTTGCAGCCATTCCTCTGCGGCAGCGGCCAGTTTCTGCCGCTTGGCGTAGGTCACAAACTCGCGCGCTTCGGCGAATGAGGCGTTTTTGCGCAGCTTCACCTCCGCAAAAATCACGTATCGCCGGTCGGCGGCGATCACATCCAGCTCGCCGAGACGGGTGCGGTAGTTCATGGCGAGAATGTGGCAGCCCTTTTTCCGCAGGTATTCCGCCGCGAGCGCTTCCCCATAGCGGCCGAGCAGCATCGTACCACTCAATGCATTTTCCTCAGATACGTCGGACGGTGGATCGGCGAGGGGCCATATTCACGCAGCGCGGCATAGTGTGCCGCCGTGCCGTAGCCCTTATGCTTTGCAAAGCCGTACTGGGGATAGAGCGCGTCCATATCGTCCATATAGCGGTCTCGCGTGACCTTGGCGAGCACCGATGCCGCCGCGATCGAGGCACAAAGGCTGTCGCCTTTCACCACCTTGATTGCCGGGATATCGAGCTCGTTTTTATCGTTTCCGTCCACGAGCGCGAGCACGGGCGCGGGCTCCATATCCGCAATGGCGCGATTCATGGCGAGATACGTCGCGCCCTTGATGTTCAGTGTCTCGATCTCGTCCACGGCGGCAAACGCAATGCCGAACGCTACGGCGCTATCACAGATTATGTCGTAGAGCGCGTCGCGTTTTTTCGCCGTGAGTTTTTTGGAGTCGTTCAAGCCGGGGATCACAACTCCCTCCGGCAAAATGACCGCCGCTGCGCACACCGGCCCGGCCAGCGGGCCGCGGCCGGCCTCATCCACACCGCAGAACGGCGTTCTCCCGTCTGCTAAAAAGCGCTCGTAGGCGTACATATCCATTTCGGGATGCTCCATCGTCACGGCCTTTCCAGCGTCATGCGCCCGAGCTTGCCCTCGCGGAATTCATCGAGCAGGACGTGCGCCATACGCTCGGTATTGACTTCGCCGCCGGAGATGAGAAAGCCGCGCTTTCTTGCCGCGGCTTCGAGCAGCTCGTAGCCAGGTGCTTCCGGGTCGGGCGTAAATTTATAGCGCGCTTCGATCGCGCCGGGGTAAAGCTCGCGCAGCCGCTCCAGCAGCCGGCAGGCGACAAGCTCCACGTCGAGGATATTGTCGTTGATCGCGCCCGTCCAGGCGAGCGAATACCCGACTTCGGGAGACTCAAACTTCGGCCAGAGGATACCGGGCGTATCCAGCAGAAGGATGCCGCCGTTGAGCGTGATCCACTGCTTGCCGCGCGTGACGCCGGGGCGGTCGCTCGTTTCGGCGGCTTTCCGCCCGGCAAGACGGTTGATGAAGCTCGACTTTCCTACGTTCGGCACGCCGAGGACCATGAACCGCAGAGCTTTGCCCACCTGCCCCTTTGCCTCGGCTCGCTCGATCTTCTCCTTGAGAAGAGAACGCGCCGCCGCGGGGAAGGCGTTCACGCCGCGGCAGCTTTTGCAGTCCATTTCCAGCGCGAG
>CAVEPP010000199.1:0-3951 GCA_963617605.1 Alloprevotella sp.
GCCATGGCCGGGAACCATTGCAATTACTATTCTTTTGGAGTTTTGCTCATGGCTGTAGGATTGAACATAAAAGGAGGGGAAAAACATGCTGATCTCAACGAAAGGGCGGTATGCGCTTCGGGTCATGGTCGATCTGGCCGAACATTCGGCGGACGGGTTTATCCCTCTGAAGGTGATCGCGGAGCGGCAGGAAATCTCCGAAAAATATCTGGAGAGCATCATCAAGCTGCTCGTGAAAGCAAAGCTGCTGACCGGCGTGCGGGGAAAGGGCGGCGGATACCGCCTCACGAAAGCGCCGGAGCAATATACGGTCGGAGACATACTGCGCATGACGGAGGATTCCCTCGTGCCCGTCTCCTGTCTGGAGCCCGGCGCGGCGGCGTGCCCGCGGGCGGCGGAGTGCCGCACGCTTTCCTTGTGGAAGGGTCTGGACAAGGTCATCAACGATTATCTGGATAAGTTCACGCTCGCCGATCTGATGCACACCGATCCCGGCGGATACGACTATGTTATTTGAGCGGAACAGAAAAGATGCCCGCCCGTGAGAAAGCTTCTCACGGGCGGGCATCTCTGAGCGTGGCAAAAAATTTTTGCCACGCTCTCAAACGAGACCCACTGCGTTGGGCTCTCGTTTGAAAAGGCTGCGGCTCGCCGCAGCGCACTCGCTGCGCTCGCACGTTTGCGAGCCGAGAAGTATTTTTGCCGATGCACATGTCATCGGCAAAAATGGTTGAAACTTTATTTGCGCCTGCGGGCGCAAACTCTGCGAGGCTTTTTAGAATGGAGCTCCCCGGGTCAAACCGGCGTGTTCACGATCCCCGCGAAGAGGATCTCGCCGCTCGCGCCGGTGACGGCGAAGAGGAACGGCCGGTCAAGCGTGAAGTCCACGCGCTCATCCGGCGGCATGGCAGCCCCGCACGCTGCCATCACGGTGTAGGCCGCCGCAACGACGCCCTCCTCGTCAATGGTGACGCGCGCGGCGTGCTTGGCCTGTGAAAGGAAGATGCCGTCCGGATCATCGGTGAGCGGGGAGAAGTCGGCCTTGGCCGTGTCAAACACGTCCGTCACGCCAAGCGCGCGCAGCGCGGCGGAAAGATCGGTGTCGGCGGAAACGTCAAACTTCGGCACCGAGAGATCGATGATCCTGTACTTGCTTTCAACGCTCTCACGCGAGAGAAGGAAATCGACCGCGCCGCCGTCGGAGAGCAACTCCTCCGGCGTCACGCCCTCGTCCGGCAGCAGGAACCACATCGAGCCGCTCCCCTCAAGATATTTGCCGACGGCAACGAAGTTATCGGCGGCGTAGTACGTGCTCTCCATGGTCTCGTGCATGAATTCGTGCGTCACATCGCCGTCCGGCGCGTGGAACAAGCCGTCCGCCGTGGCGCTCTTTGAAAACTCGCTGCCCCACTTCGCGCGGAAGTAGATGGTCGAGGCGAGCGCGATCACCGTCTCCGGCGTGAGCGAAAGACCCTCAGCACTGTCCTTCAAAAGGCCGCCCGTCTGCTCGTTGATCCAGCCGCGGAGCGCTTCGTTGAACGCCTCGGAGCCCATTTCGCCGCGGTAGGCGGAGGCATAATAGCTGTCCGCGAGATGCGCGAGGGTGTTGGAGTTATAGTCCATGCGGTCGGAGAGCCAGAGCGAGTCGGCAAGGATGCTCGTCACCGCGCCGTCGTTCTGGTAGTTTGCCGCCCAGACGTTCCCGGCGGTCCGGCGCAGAGTCTCGATGCTGTCCGTGCCGAGCAGGGCGAGGATCTGTGCGCGGGTGTCCCCGCCCGTGACCTCTGCGAGCATCGAAAGTGCCATATACACGTTCACCGGCGAGCACACGGCGTTTTTGCCGTCCGCAGCGGTGAGCAGCGCGGGCAGCGCCGCGCGGACATAATCGTCGAGCGCGCCTTCGACCGACGAGGCCGCGGCGTTCCGCGCCCGGCGGTCGGCGGACCAGGCATCGTACACCGTTTCATACTTCGCGCCGGAATATTTTGCTTCATCCGGATACGGCGCGCTTTCCGGATAGCTCGCCTCGGCGAGAGCAAAGGCGGTTTTGCTGCCGCACGCGGCGAGCGAAAAGAGCACGCAGAGCGCAAGGATGAGGGCGATAAACCGTTTCATAACAATCCCTCCTACGGAGTGTTTCTATTCATTGGACGTACGGCGAAGAGAAAAAGTTCCCGCCGCTTGTGCGCGCCGCGGGAGACGTGCTATACTTATATTATAGCTATTATAGCAAAAGCCCCCATATCCGCAAACCTCGCTTGCCTCCCCCTTTGGGGGAGGTGTCACGGCGCGCTGCGCCGCGACGGAGAGGGCGCACCCCCACAAAGGAGAAACCATGAACGAAGCTGAAAAGAAGCCGGAGCTGCAGGGCGCCCTGCGCGATTTTCTCGTGATGCGCAATCTTTACGAGGCCGCCGCGCGCCAGCTCACGCTGAAATTTGAGATCCTCAACGACGAATTCAACGTCCTCTATGCCCGCAACCCGATCCACCATATCGAAAGCCGCGTGAAAACGCCGGAGAGCATCGCCGCGAAGCTGATAAAAAAGGGCCTGCCGGTCTCCATCGAGACGGCGCGCGAGCGCGTGAACGACATCGCGGGCGTGCGTGTGGTGTGCAGCTACATCGACGATGTCTACCGCGTCGCCGAAATGCTCGAACGCCAGAAGGATATTGAGATCGTCAAGCGGCAGGACTATATCCAGACGCCGAATTATAACGGCTACCGCTCGCTCCATCTGGATATCCGCGTGCCGGTGTATCTCTCCGACCGGACGGAGCACGTCGTGGCCGAGATCCAGATCCGCACCATCGCCATGGACTTCTGGGCGAGCCTCGAACACGATATCCGCTATAAGGCCGACAAAGCCCGTCTGCCGGAGGGCATCAACGAGGAAATGCTCGCCGTCTCCGGCAAGATCGCCGATATCGACCGCCAGATGCAGGACATGTACCGCCGCATCCGCGCCGCCGAAACGGAAAACGACGAATAACGCAAAAAATTGAGCCGCGGAGGAAAGCAACCTCCGCGGCTCAAATCCTTTATTATATTATTTATTCCACGATCTCCGCGTCGAGCAGATCGAGGATCGCCTGGTCAGCGCTCCAGAAATACGCGCTCTCGCCGAGGACCTCGGTGATCCCGGCGCGGTCAAAGTAGCGCCGGACGCTCTCGCTCATGCCGCAGCAGGCCACGGTCTTGCCCTGCGCGAGCAGACTCTGGCACAGCTCGAGCATCGCCTGTGCACCGGACACGTCCACGCTCGGCATGCCGCGCATCGAGAGGATCACGTGGTCATAGGCGGGCATCTCGGCCATGCGGTGATTGAATTCGTCCACCGCACCGAAGAACAGCGCACCCGTCACATACGCCACGCCCGCCGATTCGAGGATCGGCGGCTTGCCGTCGATGGCGCGGAGCTTGTTCGTGTCGATGGCCGAAAAGCTCACGCGGATCTGGCTGGATTTGGCCATATACAAAATGGCAGAGTAGACGACGCCGAGCAGGATGGCGACGGTGAGATCGAACACGACCGTTGCGATCATCGTGAGCAGGAACTGGCTGATGCCGGATTTGAATTTATGGCGGAACACATAGCGGATGCCCGCCCAGTCGTTCATGCGCCACGCTGTGACCATGAGCACGCCCGCGAGCGCCGAGAGCGGCAGCCGCGCCATCACGCCGCCGAGCAGGAACATGGAAGCGAGCAGGAACACCGAGTGAAAAACGCTCGTCAGCCGGGTCTGCTGGCCGGACTTGACCGCCACGCTCGTGCGGGCGATGGCCGCCGTTGCGGGCACGCCGCCGAAGAGAGGCAGCAGAATGTTGCCGACGCCCTGCGCGATCAGCTCCTGGTCGGCGTTGAATTTTTCACCCTTCATGCGCGAAGCGGAAGCGCCGCACAGAAGGCTTTCGATCATGCCGAGCGCCGCGATCGTCACGATGGGCGAG
>CAVEPP010000200.1:0-3943 GCA_963617605.1 Alloprevotella sp.
CACAAAGGTACTCGAAGATGCGCGCAAGGGCGGCTACGTGCGCGCGCGTATCGATGAAAGCGTCTACGATCTGGCCGAAGAGATCCAGCTCGACAAAAACAAAAAACACCACATTGACATCATCGTCGACCGGCTTGTGATGAAGCAGGATCTGACCCGGCGGCTGACAGACTCAGTAGAGACGGCACTCTCGCTCTCCGGCGGTCTGGTGATCCTCAATGAAGTAGCGGACGACAAAGACACGATTTTCTCACAGAACTATGCCTGCGAGGACTGCGGAATCAGTCTTCCCGAGCTTTCTCCGCGCATGTTCTCGTTCAACAACCCCTACGGCGCGTGCCCGGTCTGCTCGGGTCTCGGCACGCAGCTGGTCGCGGACCCTGAGCTTGTGATTCCCGACTGGGACAAGTCGATTCTGGACGGCGCGATTCAGGCCAGCAGCTTTAATAACGTCAAGGATGATTCCATCGCGCGGATGTACTTTGAGGCTCTGGCGAAAAAGTACCATTTCTCGCTCACGACGCCGATGAAGGACCTTCCCAAGGACGCGCTGAACGCCGTCCTTTACGGCACGGGAAAGGAAAACCTCACCATCTACTATGAAAGGGCCAACGGACGCGGCACGTTGGAGCGGCCCTTTGAGGGTGTTCTCAATAACGTCTCGCGCCGGCTCAGTGAAACGCAGTCCGACGCAATGCGAAAAGAGCTGGAAGAGTGCATGTCCGAGCGCCCGTGCCCGAAGTGCCATGGGAACCGGCTGTCTGACATCAGCCTTGCCGTCACGGTCGGCGGGATGAATATCATGGATTTCTGCCGCCTTCCGGTGTCGGAAGCGCTTGATTTCATGGACCATCTGGAGCTGACCGGCTCCATGGCGGTCATTGCCGAGCAGATTCTGCGCGAGATCCGTTCGCGCCTGCGCTTTTTGCAGGAGGTCGGTCTGTCCTATCTGACGCTTTCGCGCTCAGCCGGCACGCTTTCCGGCGGCGAGAGCCAGAGAATCCGGCTCGCGACCCAGATCGGTTCGAGCCTCATGGGCGTTTTATACATTCTCGACGAACCGTCCATCGGCCTGCACCAGCGCGACAATGATAAGCTGCTGGAGACGCTGCGCCGTCTGCGCGATCTGGGAAATTCCGTGCTCGTCGTCGAGCACGATGAAGATACGATGCGCGCGGCGGATTTCATCGTTGACGTCGGCCCCGGCGCGGGCATCCACGGCGGCGAAATCGTCGCAGCCGGCTCTGTCGGCGATATCATTGCCGAGCCCCGCTCCATCACGGGCCAGTATCTCTCGGGTGCAAAGAAAATCCCCGTCCCCACAGAGCGCCGCAAGGGAAACGGCAACGCGCTCAAAATCTTCGGCGCCGCGGAAAATAACTTACAGCATCTGGATGTTTCCTTCCCGCTCGGCACGTTTATCTGCGTAACCGGTGTCTCCGGCTCCGGCAAATCGAGCTTAATCAACGAAATTCTCTACAAAAAGCTCGCCGCGAGTCTCAACCGCGCGCGCACAAGGCCGGGAAAGTTTGACCGTATCGAAGGGCTTGAGCATTTAGATAAGGTCGTCGGCATCGACCAGAGTCCGATCGGCAGAAGCCCGCGCTCGAACCCCGCGACATATACCGGCCTCTTCGGCGATATCCGCGACCTCTTTGCCTCCACGCAGGACGCAAGGACCCGCGGCTATGGTCCCGGACGGTTCTCGTTCAATACCAAGGGCGGCCGGTGCGAGGCCTGCTGCGGCGACGGTCTGGTCAAAATCGAAATGCATTTTCTGGCCGATGTGTACGTTCCCTGCGAGGTCTGCCACGGCAGCCGCTATAACCGCGAGACGCTTGAGGTCCGCTACAAGGGCAAAAACATCTCCGAGGTTCTCGACATGACCGCCGAGGAGGCGCTCTCGTTCTTTGAAAATCTGCCGAAAATCCGCCAGAAGGTGCAGACCCTTGTGGACGTGGGTCTTGGCTACGTGAAGCTCGGCCAGAGCTCCACCACACTCTCCGGCGGCGAGGCGCAGCGCGTAAAGCTTGCAACCGAGCTTTCCCGCCGCGCAACGGGCAGGACCATTTATATTCTCGATGAGCCAACGACGGGCCTTCATATGGCGGATGTGCACCGGCTCATTGACGTTTTGCAGCGTCTGGTCGACACGGGCAACACCGTGCTCGTCATCGAGCACAATCTGGATGTGATCAAGGTTGCAGACTATATTCTCGATCTCGGCCCAGAGGGCGGCTCCGGCGGCGGCACCATCGTCTGCCAGGGAACGCCGGAGGATATTGCCGCCTGCAAGGAAAGCTACACCGGCCAGTATCTCAGAAAGCTTTTGAAGTAAGGTTATTTTGCAAAGGGGAAAGGAGCACGCCATGTCCGTTCACGAAGGTCACCGCCAGCGCATGCGCCGCCAGCTGAAGGCCAGCGGCATGGACTCTCTTTCCGACGTGCAGGTGCTGGAGGTCCTGCTCTACTACGCCATCCCGCGCGCAGACACGAACCCGATCGCCCACCGGCTGCTTGCGCGCTTCGGCTCGCTGTCCGGCGTTCTGGAGGCCGCACCGGACGAGCTGGTGCAGGTTGAAGGGATGGGCGATGCCGCGGCGCAGCTGATCGCCCTCATTCCGCAGCTTGAGCGGCGGCACTTCATTGACCGCAGCGGCCCGGCCCGGATTCTGAATTCCACAAGCAAATGCGGGCAGTATCTTGTTCCGTTTTTCCACGGCGAGACAGAAGAAATCGTCTATCTTCTGTGTCTGGACGCCAAATGCAAGGCCATCGCCTGCGTCCCGGTCCACCGCGGCAGCATCACCGCCGCATCCATCAGCGTGCGCAAAATTGTCCAGACGGCGCTCAACCAGAACGCGGCCTCCGTCGTTCTGGCGCACAATCACCCGAGCGGCTACGCGCTGCCGAGCCAGGAGGATCTGGATACCACGCGCACGCTGCAAACGGCCTTGCAGGCCGTCGGCATCATCCTTGCCGACCACATCATTGTCGCCGACGACGATTTCGTTTCGCTGGCCGACGACGGCTACTTAGGAGGCCCCTATGGACTTTAAGCTTGTTTCCGACTATAAGCCGACCGGCGACCAGCCGAAAGCCATCGATTCTCTGGTAAAGGGCATTGAGATGGGCCTGGACGATCAGGTCCTGCTCGGTGTCACAGGTTCCGGCAAAACGTTCACGATGGCAAACGTTATCGCGAAGCTCAACCGGCCCACGCTGGTGCTGGCCCACAATAAGACGCTGGCCGCGCAGCTTTGTTCGGAGTTCCGGGAGTTCTTCCCGGAAAACGCGGTAGAATACTTTATTTCGTATTACGACTATTATCAGCCCGAGGCATATATCGCGCATACGGACACGTACATCGAAAAAGATTCCGCCATCAATGACGAAATCGAACGTCTGCGCCATTCGGCGACCTCTTCTCTTGCCGAGCGCCGGGACGTGATTGTGGTTTCCTCCGTTTCCTGCATCTACGGTCTGGGCGACCCGATCGACTATAAAAACATGGTCATCAGCCTGCGCACCGGCCAGACACGCGAGCGAGACGAGCTCATGCGCCGCCTGACGGATATCCGTTACGAGCGAAACGACATGAACTTCACCCGAAACACCTTCCGCGTGCGAGGAGACACGCTGGAAATTTACCCCGCCTACTGGGCGGGCCGGGCCATCCGTGTGGAGTTTTTCGGAGACGAGATTGACCGCATTTCCGAAATTAACGCCGTCACGGGCGTTCCGGAGCGCGTGGTCACGCACGTCGCCATCTATCCGGCCTCACACTATGTGGCCTCCAAAGAGAAGATGGCGCGCGCCATGCACGACATTGAAGAAGAGATGTGGCAGCAGGTCAAGTTCTTTGAAGCGCACGACAAGCTCCTTGAGGCCCAGCGCATCCGCCAGCGGACGCAGTATGACCTCGAGATGCTGTCTGAGATTG
>CAVEPP010000201.1:0-3916 GCA_963617605.1 Alloprevotella sp.
CATCCCAGAGAGCGCCGATGTTGTTGGCAATCAGAACCTTTTTCCCCAGCCCGACCGTAAACCGCTGCACGCCGGAGGAAAACTGCTCGGAGCTGAGCCGCCGTGCGCCGAGCTGAGAGGCAACGTCCTTATACCGGACAATGGGTCCGGCAATTAGCTGCGGGAAAAGGGCGACAAACGTGCCGAACAGGATGAAGTTTTTCTGCTCCTCGGTATCGCCGCGGTAGACGTCGATCGGATAGGACATCGTCTGGAACGTGTAAAAGGAAATGCCGATTGGCAGCGTAAGCCCAAGCGTGGGAATGCTTATGCCGGGGATACGGCTGAGCGTCGCGGCGAGAAGATCAAAGTATTTGAAGAAAACGAGCAGCGCGAGGTTGACGACGGTATTGACTGTCAGAACGGCCCGCGCTTTTTTATTGTTGGTCAGCCGGTAGCGGGCGATGAGAAGTCCGGCGGCGTAGTTCAGCGCGATGGAGAACACCATCAACAGGATGTACACCGGCTCGCCCCAGCCGTAAAACACGAGATTTACGATAAAAAGCCAGAGATTCCGATACCGTGCCGGTACGATATAATATACCGCCAGCACGACCGGCAGATAAACAAACAGGAAAAGAATGCTTGAAAATACCATAGATGTACAGCTCTCCGTAAAATCTATTTATCGGATTTCTCCGGGGAAAATTTGCCGAGCGGATTTGCCTGCGCCGCAATCCGCAGTTCAGAATTGTCCACGTGCGTATAGATCTGCGTGGTGTTCAGATTCTCATGGCCCAGAAGCTCCTGCAAGGTACGCACATCCACGCCGTTGGAGAGCATCAGCGTCGCCGCCGTGTGGCGCAGCTTATGCGCGGAATACTTATCGGCGTCCAGACCGGCGCGCAGAAGCGATTTCTTCACCATGGCATGCAGAGCCTCACGGGTAATGCGCGTGCGGCGGCTGGAGAGAAACAAAGCGTTTCGGTCAATGGCGGCAATATCCCGCCGGACGGTCAGATAATCGTTGATCGCCTGTGCCGTAGCATCGTTGAGATATACAACGCGCTCCTTGTTTCCTTTGCCGAGCACACGGATATGGTCGCTCCGAATATCCGAGAGATTCAGTCCGGCAATTTCCGAAATACGAAGGCCGCAGTTGAGGAATATCGTTAAAATACAGTAATCGCGCTCCTTGTGCATACCATCCACACTGTTTAGTAAACGCTGGCTTTCTTCCAGCGTCAGATAGCGGGGGAGAGAACGCTTGGAACGCGGGGAGTCGAGATCCTGCAGTGGGTTTTCGTCAAGCAGCTTGGCTTTTGTCGTGAGATACTTATAAAAGCCGCGGATACTGGAGACCTTCCGCGCACGGGAGGCAGCGTTCAGCCCGAATTCTTCGCTGCGAGCGCGGGTGAATTTGGCTTTATCGCGAGAAAGAAATGCCAGATAGTCGTAAACCTCCGCGAGTGTAACACGGGAAACAAAATCGAGATCGACGTCAAGGATCGAAATTTCAGAAAGCTCTGTGGAACGAGGAACAAGTCCACGTTCGATCTTCAGAAAACGAAAAAAGTTACGAAGATCAAGAAAATACTCGTCGACCGTGGCGCGCGAATGACCCTTGATCGTTTCGTGATAGGTTAAATAGTCCCGCAGAATGGGAGGAGCTTCGTAGCGGTAGTCCATAGATGATCCTCACAGCTGAAAACCGCCGGACAGGGAATACAATTCCGGCTATACATAAAATTAAACAAAATAAAGATTTTGTTTAATTTAGGGGAGCGTTTTTTAAATGAATATGGCAGTAACGGCGTCGCGGACGTTTTTCGCCGGTAAAAGCTTCATGCCCTTCGGGAGCTTTATGTCATCCTTGCAATGCGCCGGAATGACGCATCGCTTGAATCCGAGCCGAGCGATCTCCTGCAATCGCTGATTGATCGACGGGACGGATCGAATCTCTCCTGTGAGTCCGACTTCGCCGATCGCAGCGAGATCTTCCCCGATGGGCTTGTCCCGCATACTCGAAGCGATTGCAAGCGCAATGGCAAGGTCTGCCGCGGGCTCGTCCAACTCCAAACCGCCGACGACGTTTACATAGGCGTCGCATCCGGCGACGTGCACGCCTCCGCGCTTTTCGAGCACCGCGAGCAACAGCATCAGCCGGTTGAAGTCCACGCCGTTTGCCGTGCGGCGTGCCTGATTCGCATTGGACGGCGAAAGCAGCGCCTGTACCTCGGCGAGGATTGGGCGCGAGCCCTGCATCACGCAGGAAACGCATGTGCCAGGGGCATTGATCGGACGCCCGGCCAGCATGACTTCGGAAGGGTTTGGAACTTCCCGCAGCCCGGTGTCACACATTTCAAATACGCCAATCTCGTTCGTAGAGCCAAAGCGGTTTTTCGCAGCGCGCAAAATGCGGTAGTTCAGCGAGCGGTCGCCTTCAAAATACAGTACACAGTCGACCATGTGCTCCAAAACCTTCGGTCCGGCAATCGCGCCCTCCTTATTGACGTGGCCAATGACGAACGCGGTGATATTCATGGTTTTTGCAAGCTGCATCACCGCCATGGTGCAGTCCTTCACCTGTCCGATGCTGCCGGGCGCGGAGGCGATGTCGTTATTGTACATCGTCTGCACCGAGTCGATGATCAAAATATCCGGCTTTAAGTCCTCCACACTCTGCGTGACAGCGTTGATGTCCGTTTCCGCAAGGACGAAAAGATCGTCGCTCGACACGCCGAGGCGCTGCGAGCGCATTTTGAGCTGGCGCTGGCTTTCCTCACCGGTCACGTATAAAATTTTCGCGTCCGGGATATTGCCGCAGATTTGCAGCAGCAGCGTGGATTTTCCGATGCCGGGCGCGCCGCCGACCAGCACGAGCGAGCCGCGAACAGCGCCTCCGCCGAGAACGCGGTCCATTTCCGCCATGCCGGTGGAAAAGCGAATTTCTTCCTCGTTGTCAAGCTGTGGAACGGGTTTCGGGATGCTCCGGCGCGTTCCGGCGATCTTTACGGCGGCGCTTTTTGCCGCAGCATTGCCGGATGACGCGGCTGGTGCTTCCACGATCGTATTCCACGCGCCGCATGCCGGGCAGCGGCCGAACCATTTTCCGGTTTCGTTGCCACATTCCGTGCAGTAAAAAACACTTTTGGCCTTCATAAAACGCCTTTCTCTGTAAATTGGAGATAGCACGCCGTCAAAACCGACGCGATCTTTTTCTGATGATCCGCGCTTTGCAGAAGCGAAAGTTCCTGCGGATGCGAAAGGAACCCGCACTCGACCAGAACGGCGGTACAGCGTACATGGGACATGATATAAATGTCCTTCCCTGCCGGCACCGGAACGCGCCGGTTTTCCGGCAGAAGTGCCGCCGTAAGCTCATTTTGAAGAAGCTCGGCCAAAGCACGACTCGGCTCGTTCTGCGCATATAAAACCTGCGAACCGCGCGGTCCGGCCGAAGGATAGATATTCTGATGAATGCTCAGAAAAACAGGGTCATACAAGCCTTCGGCAAGCTCTACCCGCCGCCGCGTATCCCATTTCTTCATGGCGGCAACGGTTTTGGCCTCCGGCGGATAGTCGATTTCCTCGGTCTCCCGCGTCATGACAGTATCGATCCCTAAAAACGCGCAGAGATCACGAACACGCAGCGCCACAGCGAGATTCAGAGCACTTTCAGCCGTCCCGTCCGGCGCGACGGCACCGCCGTCTGCACCGCCGTGGCCGGCATCGAGGATCAGCACAGGTAGCGTGTCCGGTGTCTCCGCCGACGTGGATCGCGCGTCCGTATCCGATAAAAAAACACTATGTATTATGACACAAATCCAAAGGAATGACAAGGCAAAAAGCGCGGCATCTTCCGCGCGGATGGTTTTATACAGCTTTTTAACAAACAAAATGCATCGTCTCCCTCAAGCTATGCTATGAGAGCGGC
>CAVEPP010000202.1:0-3909 GCA_963617605.1 Alloprevotella sp.
AGGATAAGCTCTTTATGGATCTTGCCGGGATGCCGGTGCTTGCAAGAACGCTTACTGCGCTGAACGGCTGCGGCTGCGTGGACGAGATCGTTGTGGTAACGCGCCTCGAATCGCTGGAAAAAGTTGCCGCGCTCTGCCATGAATATCGCATTAACAAGGCGGCGAAAGTCGTTGTCGGCGGCGCAACACGTACCGAATCCGCGTTGGCGGGCCTCGTACAGATCCGGCGCAGCGCCAAATACGTTCTCATCCACGATGGCGCTCGGCCGCTTGTAACGGAGGATATCGTATACGATGCGATGCACAGTGCCGCACTCTACAAATGCGCTGCGCCTGCCGTGCCCGTGACCGACACGGTCAAGGAGGCCGATCACGATACCGTAGTCCGCACGCTGGACCGCAGTACGCTTGCCGCTATCCAAACGCCGCAGGCGTTCGTGCCGGAGATCATCAAGGCTGCGCTCGCGCGGGCCATTGCCGAAAAGAAGGAATATACGGACGACTGTGCCGCTGTGGAGGCGATGGGTGTGAAAGTCCATCTTTCCAAGGGCTCGTCCGAAAATATCAAGATCACCGGACCGGTCGATATCCCGACTGCGGCGGCGATTTTGACTGCGCGCGGGGAGTGAACGGATGCGGATCGGACAGGGTTACGATGTTCACCGGCTGACCGAGGGGCGAAAGCTCATTCTTGGCGGTGTGGATATTCCGTATGAGCTGGGATTACTCGGTCATTCAGACGCCGACGTGCTTTCTCATGCGATCATGGACGCGCTTCTCGGCGCGGCGGCGCTCGGCGATATCGGGCTGCTTTTTCCGGATACGGATGAGCGCTACGCCGGGGCGGACAGTTTAAAGCTCCTTGCCGCCGTGTGCGCGCATCTTCGCGCGAACGGCTGGGAAGTCGTTAACACAGATGCTACGGTCGTTGCACAGCGACCCAAGCTCATGCCTTTCATCCCGGAGATGCGCCGACGCCTGGCGGAGGCGATGGGTATTTCACCGGGCTGTGTGAGTGTGAAGGCCACGACGGAGGAACACCTCGGCTTCACCGGACGCGGCGAGGGCATTTCCGCTATGGCGGTCGCGCTGATCACGGAGAAATAAACCATATTTTTTCCCTCTGCATAGAATGGGGTGCCATCTCGTATGCAGGGGGATTTATTATGTATGCGATCATTCTGTTCCGCTCGCTGACGTACGCGCAGCGGGGGAGCCGGGCGTTGAGTCTGGCCGGAATTCCGACGTATGTTATGAAAGCGCCGCAGAGTCTTACCGAAAAGGGATGCGGCTATGGTGTGCGGCTGAACGAGACAAAGCTCCGTCGGGCGGTTGCGCTGCTTGATGAGCGCGGTATCGACCGCGGCAGAGCATTTCTGCTCTCTCGCCTCACCGGGGAATACCGGGAGGTACCGCTGTGATCTATCTGGACAGCGCAGCAACGTCGCTCCAGAAGCCGCCGGAAGTGGCACGCGCGGTGGTGCGCGCCATGCAGAGCTGTGCGAGCCCCGGCCGCGGCGACCATGCCGCTGCCATGCGTGCTGCGGAAACGGTTTTTGCCTGCCGGGAGGAAGCGGCGGCGCTCTTTCACATGACGCGGCCCGAAAACGTTGTCTTTACTATGAACGCCACGCACGCTCTCAACATTGCTGTTCATTCTTTAGTACGGGAGGGGATGCGTGTTGCCGTATCCGGTTTTGAACACAATGCCGTCATGCGTCCGCTCTATGCTTCCGGCGCGAACATCCTGGCTTCGGATACACCGCTTTTCGATTCCGAGGCCCTGATCGACTGGTTCGGGCGGCATCTTCCGGAGTGCGACGCTGCGGTATGCACCTGTGTATCCAACGTGTTCGGATTCATTCTGCCGATCCGGGAGATCGCGGCCCTCTGCCGGAGGCAGAATGTGCCGCTGATTGTGGACGCGTCGCAGAGCGCCGGAATATTGGATCTTGATTTTCCGGGGCTGGCCGCGGCGTTTGCCGCCATGCCCGGTCATAAAGGGCTTCTTGGGCCGCAGGGAACGGGGATCTTGCTCTGCAAGGAAACGGGGACACCGCTTTTGTCCGGCGGGACCGGCGGCGACAGCCGCAGTCATTTCATGCCAGAAACGCTGCCGGAACGGCTGGAAGCCGGAACGCACAATGTCTGCGGCATAGCAGGGCTGCGCGAGGGCATCCGATTCGTCCGACGGAGGACAACACAGCGTATTTATGCCGAGGAGGAGCGGCTGATGCGCCGACTTGCCGCGCGGCTGAACATTCTGCCGGGGCTGCGCGTCTTTCTTTCCGAAAGGAATAACCAGTCCGGGGTGCTGTCTGTCATTCCGTCCGGTATGAGCTGCGACGCGCTGTCCGAACGGCTTGGCGCGGCGGGGATCGCCGTCCGGTCAGGGCTGCACTGCGCACCGCTTGCGCACGAAACGGCCGGGACGATCTGGACCGGAACGGTGCGGCTGAGCGTCTCGCCGTTCAATACACCGCAGGAGATCGACCGCGCGGCGGATGTGATCGAGAAAATTTTAAAAAATAGCTACAAATTGTAACCAATTATTTGCTATAATCCATTAAATCCAGTATAATGTAATCTACACAGCAAAAACCAAGGAAGGGACAGTCCTATGGATAATTTCTGGTCATCGCTGAGACAGGCGTTCGGACATCTCGGCACGATCCGCGTGGTGGATATCATTGATATCCTTATTGTTGCTTTATTCTTTTATTTTCTGATCACGCTGGTCCGCCGCACGAAAACGAACAAGCTGTTTCAGGGTATCGTATATATACTCCTTGCGCTGTGGCTGTCCGGGGAACTTCAGCTCTACACCGTGAATTACATTCTCCGCAACGCCGTGCAGGTGGGCCTTCTGGCGCTGGTCGTACTGTTCCAGCCGGAGATCCGCCGGTTTCTGGAAAAACTCGGTACCGGGTCGATTTTCTCCCGCCTTTTTGGGGCGCCGCACTCTCTGAATGCCGACGCTGCCATTACGCAGACGGTGCTTGCCTGCGTGGATATGTCCGCAACGCGCACCGGTGCGCTGATCATCTTTGAACGTGATAACCGCCTGGACGACCAGATCCGCACCGGAACGATTCTCGATGCGGAAACGACGGCAGAGCTGCTGAAAAATATTTTTTATCCCAAAGCCCCTCTGCATGACGGTGCGGCGATCATCCGCAGCGGCCGTATCCAGGCGGCTGGCTGCATGCTTCCGCTATCCAACAATCCCAATTTGAGCAAGGAACTCGGCATGCGCCACCGCGCCGGCATTGGCATGAGTGAAGCGTCCGACGCCGTCGTTGTGATTGTGTCGGAAGAGACCGGCGCGATCTCTGTGGCGGTCAGCGGAATGCTCAAGCGTCATCTTACAAAGGACACCTTTGAAAAGATTCTCCGAAACGAGCTGATCCCCGAAGTGAAGGAAGAGCCGACGGGTGCGTTCCGGTTCCTGCGCCGGAAAGAAAAGGACAAAGCCGATGAATAACACAAACGAAACGAACGAAAGGAAAAAGTTCGATCTCAAGCGCATTACGGACAGCCGTGTGTTCTGGATGATCCTCTCGCTGCTGGCCGCGTCGCTTCTGTGGCTGTATGTCACGACGACCGAAGGAGTCGAAGTGGAAAAGACACTTACCGGCGTGAAGATCGAGTTTCTCGGCGCAGATGCGATGCGCGCATCGAGCGATCTCATCGTTACCGAGCAGGACCGCACCAGCGTTAACCTGACGCTTTCCGGCACGCGCCGCGTGCTCTCCAAGCTCACAAGTTCCAACGTGACGGCAACGGTAAATCTCAGCGATGTTTCGGCGGACGGACGATATTCGGTTTCCTATGATATTGCCTTCCCCCAGAGGATCAATGCGAACGAGGTAACGGTTGTCCACACCTCGTCGGATGTCGTGAACTTTT
>CAVEPP010000203.1:0-3900 GCA_963617605.1 Alloprevotella sp.
TTTCGTATTCGTCCATATACTCGCGCTGCGCGCTTCCCCGGCGGGAAAGATAGTCGAGCGGGTTCATGCTGAAGCGCGCCTTTTCGGACAGGCCGAAAAGCTCCAGCAGCTTATCCGGCCCGCGCTTTTTCAGCCGGTGCCAGAGCTTCTGCACGCGGTTATCGGTGATCTTTCCGCCGGTCCCCTCCCACGGGATCTCCGCCGCCGCGCTGTAGTATTCGATGACCCAGCGGTTATAGAGCTTGCGGTTCGTCCGCATTTCCATCGGGATATCGAGACAGAGCTGCAAAAACTCCGTATCCATAAAGGGCGACACCGGCTCGGCAAAATTGCGCCGCAGCTGGTGCGTGCTGCACGCGCCCTGAAACGCTCTCGTATACAGCAGATACAGCTCATGGTCGGAGAAGCTGTCGTGGTAGCTGTTCTCCTCCAAGCGGTCGGAAAGCCGCTCGGAAACGCGCTTGCGCGGCAGATTGCGGCGCATCTCCTCCGCGCTTTTGCAGAAGCAGCCGATGACGGCGTCACCGATCTGCCCGGTGTGGTCGAGCCCGAAGTGCGAAAAGTCCAGCGCTTCAAGCGCGCGCCGCCCGCCGGTGATCGCCTCATAGGAGTTGAGACCACCGAGCATGAAGGTGTTGGTGTCGATATCAAAGAAGAAGCTGCCGTCGTTGAGCGGCTTTATGAAAAGCTCGTCCTGCCAGTACCCGGCGATCTGCCGGGAATAGCGCTCGTCGAGATAGCCGGACATGCCGTAGGTCAGAAGCTGGATATGGCGCGGCTTCATGGTATGCGCCGTCCACATGCTCATGCGCGCGTCCATACCGCCGCTGATCTCGGCGAAATGGTGCGCTTTGTATTCCTCGTCCTTGGCATATTCCCGCTCCACGGCGCGGCGGAAGGCTTCGTCCATCGCCTGCAATATCTCCGCGTCCGTTTTTCCGGCGAACCGCTCGGGGTGCTTTTCAAAGCGGTGATACTCCCGTACCTCCGCCCTTCCCCGGCTCACGCGCAGATATGTGCCGCCGCGAAGACGGTGCACCTCTCGCGCATACGTGCGGTCGGACTCCATATAGCCGAATGTCAGCATTTCATACGCGGCCTGCACATCCGGCGAGAGGGAAACGCCCTTTTCCCGGCAGGCGTCCAGAACATAGTTGGCCTGCGAGCCGGCATAAAAGTTCCCGCCGGAGAGCGCATAGTAAACCGTCGCATCGCCGATCGGGTTGGTGTAAACGAGCCAAAGCTCCTCCGCGCGGATGTACAAGGCGCAGGAGAAGGAGCCGCACAGCTTTAAAACAAAGCTCTCGCCGAGCTCGGCATACATCCGGCGCAGCAGACCGTGCACCGTGCCGCAGCTGTACTCACGGAAAAGCTCCGTTTTATTCAGAAGGACGCCTTCGCTCACGACGGCGCCCTTGGCGTCGGCGAAAAACGCCTTATCCGCCAGAAAGGAACGGAGCGTATTCCGGCGCGCCGTCCCGTCCGGGATGGGAAGCGTCTCCGAAACGCAGCGCTCCGGGAAAAGGTTATAAAGATCCGTTTCGCACCGGTCGCTGCTGACGAAAAAGCCCGGCATGGTACACGCTCCTTTTCTGGGTAAAAGTAATGAAAGTAAGGTTTAACGTCCGCGGTTTTCCAAAACCGCCGTATAGATCCCGGTGAGCCGCGCGGCGATGGTCTCGGGGGCGAATTTTCGGCGGATATCCGCGGAGATCGCCGCGCTGTCATAGTCTTCGCGGCGGAGCATCATGCGCTCCATGGCATCGGTAAGAGCTCCCTCGTCGTCCACGGGGATCAGAATGCCGTTTTCCTCCGTGACAAAATCCTCCGGGCCGCCGCAGCGCGTGGCGATCACGGGAAGCCCCACCGCCATCGCTTCGATGTACACGACGCCGAAGGTCTCCCGCCGGGACGCCAGCACAAAGGCGTCCATCTGCGCATACGCATCGCCGAGTTCTTTTCGGGTGCACTGGCCGCGGAAGTCTACGCGGCTGCGGATGCCCTCGGTCTCGGCCAGTTTTTCCAAGGTTTCCCGCTCCGGCCCGTCGCCGAACACCGTGAGCGTCAGGTCATACCCCCGGCGGCAAAGCTCCCCGGCGGCACGGAGCAGAAGATCGTACCCCTTCCGCTGGAGAAGAAAGCCGCTCGCCGCGAAGCGGAACGGTTTTCCCGGTGCGTTATCCGTTTTCACCGCGCCGAAGCTCTGCGTATCGATGATGTTGGGAACGACCGCCGCCCGCTTGCCGGTGCAGCGGAGAATGCTCTCCGCGAGCTGCGAGCTTACCGCGAGCAGCGCGTCGGCAAGTGGATACGTTTTCCGCATCGTTTTCACCAGCGCCGCGCCCGGATCGGGGGCATTGAGCGCCGAGGTGTGCTCCGTGATGACCAGCGGAAGGTTTTCGTCCCGGCAGACCGGCGCGGCGATCGCCGCCGCGCCGAGAAAGTGCGCGTGGACGATGTCCGGCGTGCCGCGCTCGGCGCGCACACGGCGCAGTATGGCGCGAAAGCACGCCCCGCCCACCGGCGCATACGCCGCGCGCAGCGGGCTGACGGGAAGGCTGTAAATGTATACGTTCAGCCCGTCCTCCACGAAATGACGCAGGCCGAGAGGCCGGCGGTGGCGCGCCGAGCGCAGGTCAATGGCGGCATACGTGACCGTGTGGCCCGCATTCTGCAAAGCGCGCGCCTGATCTCTTTCAAACACGCCCTCCAGCGGGTCCGACGGGTTCGGATAGTCGGAGGCGACGACGAGAATGTGCATAGCCGCTCCCTTTCAGTGCAGAACGGAACGGAGCGCGGCATCCAGCCGGTCCGTTTTATACTCGGTATGCTGATGGGTGGGCGCGCGCATGATCTCTTCAAACTCCGCGTCCGAAAGGTGCATGTTCGCCTTGATCTCGGCGACGTATTCATCCATCGGCACGCCCTCGCAGATGGGTCTCGCGGCCTCGGCGAGCGCTTCCTCGCGCGTCATCTGGCCGGAGACGATCATGCTGGAGAGATGCGAAAGGCGCTTGTCCACGCCGAACTTCTCCGGCAGCCAGCGCAGCTGGAGAAACGCGGTGAATTTGTTTTCGAGATGCTTTCTTCCGTAATACTCAAAGCCGCAGAATTCCTTCAGCTCGCGGAAGGCACGCTCGCGGTTATAGTCGATATAGTTGAGCGGCTTTTCAAGATGCATCCCGGCCACGCGGGTCGAGTAATACTTCTCGTAGGCCGAAATGAATTTCAGCTTATTGATCGGCTGCGTGCCGAATCTTTTATGTATGTCGCGGATGTTGACAACGTCCATCGACTGATAGGTGTTGCCGCGCTGCAATACGCATTCCAGCGCGAAGTTGTCGCCGCTGAGGAAGTACGGAATTTTGTATTCCTTCACGGCGTCAAAGAGGCATTTGAGCAGGATGTTGTCCTGCGGGACGGCAAGGTTCGGCACGCCCGCGCGCATATAGGCGAGCAGCAGCGCGTTGTACTGCTCCGCGTCCGGCGTGACGGTGATCATTTGGATACCGGTCTTTTCCACGAGCTTCCGCACATTCTCCTTGGAGACATCCGTGTCGTACCCATCGTCCACGTGGACCGCCAGAATACGAAGCCCCCATGTATACCCGAGATAGGCGAGATATGCCGAATCCAGTCCGCCGGAGATGCCCATGATGCAGTCGTACGGCTTGCCCTCGCCGCTCTTTTTCACCTGCTCCAGCAGCGCATGCAGGCGCTTTTCCCCCTCTTCGTTCGGGAAATACGCGGTCGTATTGATCTTTTTGAGCGCGTCCGTGCAGTAATTGCAGTACCCGTTTTCGTCAAAGGTGATGGTCGGGTCGGCGCTGTCGTTCATAATGCAGCGTGTACAGGTCCTCATGGTTTATCCCTCCGTTTTCTTTTTACTCGGTACGGCAC
>CAVEPP010000204.1:0-637 GCA_963617605.1 Alloprevotella sp.
TGACTGCGTAGCGCCGCAGCGACCGCAAGCGTAGATTTGAGACCGTGATCGCGGTGCGCATTCGGGCAGAGAAGAATGTATCCGTCTTTCATTTATCCGAATCCTTTCCGTGCGCCGCGTGCGACGCGGCGACGAGTGCATCTATGTCCGGCTCAGGAATGCTTTCCGCTCCCTTTTTGAGCCAGGCAAGATACTCAATGTTCCCCTCCGGGCCGCGGATGGGTGAGAAATCCAGTCCCCGCACACCGAAGCCACATTCCGGCGCATAGCACAGAAACTCGCGCAGCACGTCCGCGTGGACGGCAGGATCCCGCACTACACCCTTTTTCCCAACCTTGTCTTTTCCCGCTTCGAACTGCGGCTTGACAAGGCACACCATCTCGCCCTCCGGCTTCAAGAGCGCGCCGACCGCGCCCAGAATGAGTCTAAGCGAAATAAAACTCAAATCAGCAACCGCGATGTCCATCGCCTCAGGGATCTGTTCGTGCGTGACATAGCGGATGTTCGTCCGCTCCATGCAGACTACACGCGGATCGGTGCGAAGACTCCAGGCAAGCTGGCCGTAGCCGACATCCACGGCATAGACCTTGGCCGCGCCGTTTTGGAGCAGCACGTCCGTAAAACCGCCGGTAGAAGC
>CAVEPP010000204.1:647-3887 GCA_963617605.1 Alloprevotella sp.
CCGCAGTCGATGCACACCGCGTCCTTTACATCCACCGGAAAAACGCGCAGCGCCTTTTCGAGCTTCCACCCGCCGCGACTGACATAGGGAAGCGTTTCGCCCCGCATTTCCACCTCGGCATCCTCTGCCACAGAGGTGCCGGGCTTCGTCTCCTTCTGCCCGTTTACATATACACTGCCTGCCATGATATACGCCTTGGCGCGTTCACGGCTCTCGGCAAGGCCTTTATCGAATACAAGCTGATCAAGCCGGATCTTTTTCATGCATTATCTCCTTTGCCGCCGCAGTAATCCCTTCCGCATCAAGATGCAGACAGTGCTGCAGTTGACTGACTGAACCGTGCTTAATAACGCCGCTGCCGAGATCGAGCAGCCGCACGCCGCGCAGCAAAACGCCGTTTGCCGCAGCATCGGAAAGCAGAAGCGTGCCCAAACTCCCGGAACGGCAGGCTTCCTCTACCATAATGAACCGTCCGGTTTTCCGCAGCGATTCCCGGATAACCTCCGGAGCGAGCGGCAGCAGACGGTTGAGCTTAATCACCTCGGCGGAAATTCCGTCGGCGGAAAGCTGCTCCGCCGCAGAAAGGGCCGCATTGATGCTGATACCATAGGCGACGATCGTGACATCCTCCCCAGAACGCAGCAGAGTCGAATCCTCGCGGGAATGATCGTCAGTATATTCTCCCTCTCCTCCGCGGGGATACCGAAGCGCCACCGGTCCGGACTTTTCCCGCACGGCGATCGAGAGCATGGAATCCACCTCGCGGAAACTTGCCGGGGCATAAACCGTCATATTCGGCACAGAGCCAAGAAACGCGATATCAAACGAGCCCTGATGCGTGACGCCGTCGTGCCCGACGAGACCGGCGCGGTCCACCGCCAGCACGACATGCAGTCCCATAAGGCCGATGTTCTCGATCAGCATATCGTAGGAACGCTGGAGGAATGTGGAGTATACGGCGAAAATGGGCGTCAGTCCCTGCTTCGCCATACCCGCGCACATCGCGGCAGCATGCTCTTCGGCTATACCGAGTTCAAAGTACCTGTTCGGAAAACGGCGGGCAAATTCGGACAGCCCCGTCCCGTGCTCCATCGCCGCGGTAACGGCGCAGACCGTCGGGTCCTTTTCCGCAAGTGCGACTGCCGAAGCGCCGAACGCGGCAGAGAAATCAGCGGCGGGCTGTCCTGTTATGCCGGTGTCCGGATCAAACGGGTTGACACCGTGATAAGTCTGCGGGTCATCCTCCGCGGGGGCATACCCCTTCCCCTTCACGGTCACCACATGGACAACGACCGGGCGGCGGAGATCCTTCGCCCAGCGCAGCGTCATTTCAAGCGCCTTTTCATCGTGACCGTCCACCGGCCCAATATAATAAAAGCCGAGATCATCAAAAATTCCGGACGGCAGAAGGAGCGCCTTGATCCGTTCCTTGAGCCGGTGCAGATCCTCATAGGCGTGCGGGTGCTTCTTCATCACGCGGCGGTACGTCCGCTTAAAACGGAGATATCCCGGGCGGGTGCGCGCACGGCGGAGCAGCCGGGCAACGCCGCCGACGTTCTCGTTGATCGACATGCCGTTGTCGTTGAGAACGACCACGGCGGCCTCCCGGCTCGCACCGAGATCGCTCAGCCCCTCGTAGCACATGCCGCCGGTCATCGCACCGTCGCCTACAACGGCGACAACGTCGTAGCTTCCATGCATGAGTGTCCGGGCGCGAGCCATACCCGCCGCCAGCGACACAGAGTCAGAGGCATGCCCGGCGAGAAACGGATCGGCGTTGCTCTCGCACGGCTTGGGAAAACCGGAAATACCGTCAAGCTGGCGCAGCGTGTCAAAGGCGTCGCGCCGTCCGGTCAATATCTTATGGACATAAGACTGATGGCCGACGTCGAACAAAATTCGATCCTTCATCGGATCGTAGACGCGGTGCAGCGCGACCGTGAGCTCCACGCTGCCGAGATTCGAGGCAAGATGCCCACCGGTATGCGAAACGTTTTTCACAAGAAATTCGCGGATATCCCGGCAAAGCTCCGGGATGTCCCGTTCTGGCACGGCACGGAGATCGGCGTTGCTGTTAATTCTATATAAAATACCTTTTTCTTTCTGGTTCAACGCAAATGCATCCCCTCATACTGTTAACTTAAATATAATAGCAAAAACAAACACCCTTTACAAGTGCAAAGGGTGTTTTGACAAAAAATATTCACAGTTTTTCTGGGAAATATTCATTTTCTGCGATCCGCCAGAAGGTCGGCAAGCCAGCAGAGAAACTCCGTATCCGCAAAATGCCCGGCAATGGCGGCTTTTGCTTTATTCGTGTGGAGATGTACAAGACGGCCACATTCCGCAATGCCGAGAAGAGAAACGAACGTTGTCTTTTGCTCCGCGGCGTCCGACCCGATCGGCTTGCCCAGCTCGTCCTCCGTGGAGATCGTGTCGAGCACATCGTCGCGGATCTGGAAAGCCAGGCCAAGATTCATGGCAAATTCTTCCGCCGCCGACATCTGCTCCGGTGTGCCGCCGGCACACTGAACGCCCATGACGCATGCAGCGCGAAGCAGCGCTCCAGTTTTCAGCCGGTGGATCTCGTAGAGCTCTTCCTCCGTGACCGGGAGGCCTTCCTTGCTCGTATCCAGATACTGTCCGCCGCACATTCCCTGCTCGGCAGCGGCAAAAGCAAGGGTCTTCGCCATGGCCGCGGTACGTTCCGACGCGACCGGCGCAGACAGAACGGAGAAATACGCCGCCGATTGCAGCGCGTCTCCGGCTAGGACGGCGTTTGTTTCACCAAACACCTTGTGGCATGTGGGCTTCCCTCGGCGGAGATCGTCGTTATCCATGCACGGGAGATCATCGTGGATCAGCGAGTATGTATGCAGCATTTCGATGCCGCAGGCAGCGGGGAGCGCTGCAGCGCGGTCTCCGCCGGAGATCTCACAAAACTTCATAAGCAGCAGCGGGCGGATGCGCTTTCCCCCGGCGAGAAGGGAATAACGCATGGCATTAAGAAGCTCCTTCTGCGGGCAGCCCTCCGAAAAACACATTTCAAGCGCCGCGTTGATCTCGTTTTGAATGGTTTTGTATTCGCTGAAATGATCCATGCTCATCCGTTCTCCGATGTAAAGGGTGCTTCGACCGGCGTGCCGTCCGCGCCCTTCTGGAGGCGGACAACAGTCTGCTCGGCATCGTCGAGCTGCTTCGTACAGGTGCGGATCAGCTCCGCCCCCTCTGTGTAGAGTG
>CAVEPP010000205.1:0-3861 GCA_963617605.1 Alloprevotella sp.
CGCATAGATCTCCGCCTGGCGCTTGGCGAGCGCCTCGCTCACCGCCGCGCTGCCCTTGCCGGAAAGATCGGGCCAGCCGATCTCGGCGAGGAGTCTCGCGGCCTCCTCAAAGCTGCCGGAGGAGAGCATCTGCTCAAGCCGGTCACGGCGGAGCATGCGGTTCTCCCGTGCCTTGAGCATCGAGGAGAGGAACAGATAATCTCTGTCCGAAACGTTTTTCTTTGCCATTTTCTTCCCGCCTTCCAACCGGATCAGTCAAAGAGGATGGCGGCGATCTCCGCATCCAGACTGTTCCGGCTCAGCGCAAGAAGCGTGTCAACGGTGCAGTTGACTTCCACGCTGCCCTCGCGGAGCTTGAGACCGCCGGAGAAGTCGCCGCTCTCATCCGAGAGGGTGAGCCCGGCGGGGAGCCCCCGCTCGGTCAAAATTGCGTTCGCGCCGCGGACGATCTCCTCGCCCATGGAGCGGTCCTGCCCGTTGATGACGAGCGTTTCATGCCCCGTGACGGCGGCATGTCCCGCCTGGGAGGCGAGGAACGCCGTATATTTCTCCTGCGGCAGAGCGAGGAGCTTTTCCTTTGCTCTGTCGTAGGCGCGTTCGAGAATGCTCTGCTTGAGCGCAAGCGTATCCTTGCGGCTCTGGAGCTTCGCGGCGCGCTCGGCGCGCTCGGCGCGGAGACGAACTTCGGTGTTGCCCTCGTTCATACGTGCTTCATACGCCTCGTCCGCTTTTTTCTTATAGGCGGCGCGGATGTCCCCCGCCGTCTTTTCGGCCTCGGCGATCACGGCGGCGGCGGCTTCGTCCGCCTCCGCGGTGATTCGGGCCGTGATTTTTTCAATTCCGTTCATGGCGATACCGGCCTTTCCGGATCAGGCGCCGAGGTGCAGGTTCAGCAGCATCAGGAAGGAGGCGAGCAGCGAGAGGATGGCGTAGAACTCGACCGTGATGCAGAGGATGATGCCCTTCGCCCAGTCGTCGGGACGCTTGGCCATCAGGTTGACGGCAGTAGCGGCCACGCGGCCCTGCGCCGGAGCGGAGATAGCGGCGCCAGTCGCCATCGGGAGGCACGCGCACGCAACGCGCAGGCCCTCAATGACGGTGAGCTTGGTCGGATCGACGCTGCCGCCGAACACGCCCATCTGGAGCAGCGCAAAGAACCAGACGACGAGGCCGTACAGGCCCTGGGTGCCGGGGATGACCTGAAGAATCAGGACTTTGCCGAAATAAGAGGGATCTTCGCTGAGAAGGCCGGCGCCGGCTTCACCGGCAACGCCGCAGCCCTTCGCAGAGCCGGCGCAGCAGAGGCCGCACGCAAGAGACGCGCCCAGGAAACCGATGGCGAGACCGCCGAAGCTTTCGAAGAATGCACTGATCATTGTTTTACTCCTCCTTGATATCTACATATTTCGTTTGAATTTTCAAAGGACGGAAGGCCTTGCCGCCGTCCCGGTACCACTTGCCGAAGAACTCGAGAAACTGCAGACGCAGCGTATGCACGAAGCAGCCGATCAGGTTCAGCGCAAAGTTCAGCGCATGGCCGATGCAGAACACGAGCACGAAGAGGATCGTGCCGCCCACGGTCATGCCGTTGGCGTTGCCGAGCGAGCCGAGCTGGTTGAACACGCTCGCAATAACGCTGCCGGCGAGCATCAGCGCCATCAGACGCGAGTACGAGAGCAGATCGCCCAGATACCCGGTCGCGCCGTTGTATACCGCGCTGAAAATGCCGGTGATCTTCCCGAAGCCCTTGCCGGTGATGAGCTGGCCGAGCACCATCATGCCGATGCCGACGAAGAGAATGATCTTCGTTCCGCCGGTCACCATGACGAGAAGGCCCACGATCATCACCCACCAGCACAGATCGTTGAGCAGAGCGTCCGCCCACTCGCCGTCCTTGAGCTTGAGATAGATGCCGATGCCCGTGCCGAGCGCCAGATGGATCGCGCCGAGGCAGATCGCCGCGACGAGAACATACAGCGGGTTGTTGCCTTCGAGCAGGTTGAGCGGCAGATCGATCGCAATGCTGCCGATATGGATCGTGCCGAGGTGCGGTACGATCGACCAGTCCTTGCCGAACCAGCCGCCGATGATGGAGACGACGTCGCCGAAGAAGCCGCCGGTCAGAAAACCGATGATGAACGTGGAAATACCACATTCGATCAGCAGCCCCGCGGCGTTTTTCATGCTTCCTTTCGGCTTTGCCTTCCAGAGGAAGAGCAGTCCCGCAATCAGCAGGATGAGGCCGTACGCCATATCCGCGAACATGATGCCGAAGAACAGCGCGAAAAACGGCATGATAAAGGGATTGGGGTCAAGTCCGTTGTACGCCGGAAGGGAATACATCTCCGTGACGATGTTGTACGGACGGGTCAGCGCGTTGTTGCGCAGCTGGATGGGTACCTCCTCCGGGTGCTCCGGATCGGGCTCCTCCGTTTCCCATGCGCAGCAGTATTTCAAGAGGGTTTCGCCGAGTTTTTTCTCCTCCGGCGCGGTGAGCCAGCCTTCAAAGTAGAAGGTGCTGTCCGACTGCAGGAGCTTTTCCGCCGTCTCTTCGCGCGCGATGCGTGTCGAGAGTGTGTCCGCGCCGAGCTGCAGCGCACTGCGGTGCGGTGTGTAGGAGGCAAGCTCTTCGATCTTTTTGGCCGCCTGTGCCGTCAGCTCCTCGCTGCGGCGGAGCGCGTCGTTATAGACCTGCTCCGGCGTCCCGGTGCCCTCCGGCAGAGAAATGGCCGAAAAGCCGAGCGGCCGCAGCGCCGCGGCGATCGCTTCGCGGTCTTCCCGGCGGAAGAGCAGCGATACATACCGGCTGGTCTTGTCCTCGGAGACGAGATCAAAGCTGACCTCCAGCTCCGAGAGCGCGGCGTTTACTTCCTCCATGGGGACAGCGGCGGGAAGTGTGCCGAGCTGCATTTCGCAGCTTTGCGTCTCCATGCGTTCGAGCGGGACATTCAGCGCCGTCCACGGTGTCATGGCCTCCGCCGAAGCACGTTCCCGGCTTGCGCGGGTGAGAAGGCTGCGAGCCTCCGCATCCAGTGAGAGAATCTCTCCCGCCAGAGTGAGATCGGCGTCCAAAGCGCTCTCGTCGAGCAGCTTGTCACATTCGACCTCCGGCTTCGGCGTGAGCAGACCCTTCTTGGCAGGGGCGTGCTTGTCCAGCAGCCGCAGCGCGTTGACGATTGTCGTCTGATCCGAGCGCTTCTGCCAGGCCTTTCCGCCGTCCGCACGCCGGAAGGCGGTAAACTCCTCCCGGTCGGGCCGGCCCGCCGGGTCCGACACCTCCACGCAGCCGAGAAGCATCAGCTCACGCAGCAGTTCTTCCTTCTGGGAATGAACGCCGATGAGCCGGAGCTTTTTCATGGCTACAATGCTCATTTATCCGTTCACGATCCTTTCCACGATCCGGTCCGCCGCCTCTTCCAGACGGTTCTCCGCGAGAGCGCGCAGCGCGTCCATCTCCTCGCGGGCCGCTTCCCGGATCTTTTCACTTTCCGCAGCGCTCTTCTCCTCCGCTTTCTCCGCAAGAGTCCAGAGCTCTGCCGCAGCTCTTTCCGTGGCTTCCTTCACAGCCGCGCTCCCTTCTTTGTCGGCTTTCGCGGTAATTTCCTTTGCTTTCTGCGCCGCGTCCGCCTTCTTCCGGGCCGCTTCCTGTTCCGCCTGCTCTACGGCAAGAATTGCTTCCAGTGCCATTTTTTGAAACACCTCCCGTCGCCGTTTAATATTCTGACAGCGTAACTGTACACTTTTTTTCCATCAATTACAAGTGATAATGTCGCGAAATTGTCATGTCGTTCGTTATTTGATTGAAATTTCCCTGTTTTGACTAAATCCGCTTTTCATGTTTTGGGCATGTTGCATTTTCTG
>CAVEPP010000206.1:0-3831 GCA_963617605.1 Alloprevotella sp.
GCACCGGGCCATAGATAAGCGCCTGCCACTTTGTCATAATGGCAAGACCGTAGATCGCCCCGGCAGAGATGCGGCGTCCTTCGATAAGCTCGGAAAAGCTCAAAAGCAGAAGCAGCGTCAGGATCGAATCGATCTGCCCCCATGCGCCGGAAAGGATGACCGCGGCGGGATTGAACACCACAAGCGTGCCGAGAAACAGACCTGCGCTTTCGGAAAAGCCGCGTTTACGGGCAAAGCGCATGAGAAGGACCGCGATACTGACATCGGCGGCATAGGCCGGGAGCATATACGCGAACACCGCCGCACCGGACCCGGATGGGATGCGGAAAACGTCCAGCAGCCATGTAAGACCGGCAAGCACAAGCATATATCCAGGCGGATAGTCGTACCATTCGTGGCCGGGCGCGGTGTAAAACTGCGCGGTGCCGTTCTGCACGATATCGCGTCCCCACGCCTGCCAGCAGTTCATATCATAATCGTGACCGCCGAACAAAAGCGAGAGCAGCAGACGAAACACCGCGCCAGTCAGCACAACGAGTAAAAAGCAGCGATTCAAGGTTTTCCGATCCGCGGAAAGCGAATAAAATCTCTCACGATTCCGATAAAATCCCCAGAGCAGGACGCAGGCGAGGAGGACAGTGCAGACAATGAACAGATGCAGGTACGACCGGAGACGGATCGTACGAGCCTCATCAGATTCGCTGGCAGCTTTCACAGCCGGCTGCGCCGGTTCCTCAAGCGTGACCGCTGACGCGGCGTCTTCCGGATCGTTGGTCTGGACGAGCTCTGCCGCACGGAACCGCGCTGTACCGGCGGATGTCTCGCTGTAAGAACCGAGCCGGAGAGCAAAATTGATGTAGCTCTGCTTTGCCCCGGTGCGGACGATCAGCATTTCGCGCGTCCAGTCAAAGCTGCCGGTGCGTCCGACGCTGACGGCATAGGAACCGTCAAGCGAATAGTTATCGACCGAAAGGCACACGCCGCGCCCGCCGTGAACGCCCTCGGCGGAGATTTCCGCCGAAAGACGGTATACCGTGTTCGGCTCAACCTTGACCATCTGGCAGAAGCGCACATCGTTCTCGGCAGCAGAGGCGATGACAAGTGCGCCGTTTTGCGTATATACGGAATAATTCTCCGCCTCATATGCCACAGTATCCCATCCGTCCGGAAGCTCCGGCGCAGAAAAATCCGCATTGGACAAAAGTGATCCGTCGGCAAAGGCGGTGCTTTGCAAAATCGTGCAAAGCACCAGCAGAAAGAGAAAAGCAAGTATCGGTTTTCGCCGTTTCATGGAATGGCCTCCCGAAAGGATTGATTCTTAATTATATTTTATCACAGAGCGTCCGCTATTGCAAACGGGTCGTAATTCGGTATAATAGGATTATATCCACAAGAAAAAGGATGACAACGGTATGCTTGGTATTTTATGGTTTTTCCTGTGGCAGAGCGCAGGGATCGCCGTTTCTTATTTTCTGTTTCCCGAAAAACGGATCGCTGTCCGGCTCTGGCTCGGCAGCGTAATCGGAACGCTTCTCTCCATGTGGGCGCCGATCCCGTTTGCGTTTCTCCGGGGCTTCGGCATCACAGCGCACATCGCCGCGGCGATTTTTGCCGTGGCGCTGCATGCGCTGTGGTTCGCACGGCGCGGAAAAACCGTCCCCTGCTCGGAGGACGATGCGATTGACCGCCCTCTCCCCTATCTGCTTATCCCCTTTATGGTGCTTGCAATCTATCTCGTCTGCTCACATACGCTGCAGAACGTCGACGGGGCACTCTATACCGGGCAATGCACCTACGGCGATATGGCGATGCATTTGAGCTTCATCACCTCCATCGCCGGGCAGCAGACGTTCCCGCCGGAGTATAATCTCCTTCCCGGAACGCCGGTGAGCTATCCGTTCCTCTGCGACAGCGTTTCCTCGAGCCTGTACCTTCTCGGAACGCCGCTCCGCTGGGCGTATATGATCCCGATGTTCTTCGCCTTTGCGCAGGTGTTCTGCGGCGTGTGGTTTCTCAGCCGGGAATTCTGCCGGAAAAAATACGCGCCGGTGCTCGCTTTTCTGCTCTTCTTCCTCAACGGCGGGCTCGGCATGATCTATTTTCTCAACGGTGAGTATTCCCTCCACGATCTTTTCACCGCATTCTACAAAACCCCCACGAACCTTACCGAAAAGGGCATGCGTTGGGTCAATGTCATTGCGGACATGCTGCTGCCGCAGCGGGCGACGCTCTTTGGCTGGGCAGCGCTGTTTGCTGTGCTGTATCTGCTTTTCCGGGCGGTATTTTGCGGCGATAAGCGGCTGTATCTCCCCGCGGGCGTTCTCGGCGGGCTTCTGCCGATGGTACACACACATTCCTACTTTGCTCTCGGCTTAATGGCGGTGTGCTGGCTTGTATATTCCGCCGTGCGTGACCGCCTTTCCCGCGAATGGTTCCTCGGCTGGCTTCGCTTTGGGCTTCCGGCGGTACTGCTCGCACTGCCGCAGCTCTTCCTCTGGACCTTTCCTTCGGTCGGAGGAAACGAGCACTTCGTTCGCGTCGTGATCGACTGGGTGAATAACGGGAAAGAGCCCTGGCTCTGGTTCTGGGTCAAGAATGTCGGACTTGTATTCGTTCTGACGCCGTTCGCGTTCTTTGCTGTTTCGCGCGAGCAGCGCGCGGCGTTCTCCGGCGCATTCTTTATTTTTGTTCTGTGCGAGCTGCTCGTATTCCAGCCGAACGAATACGATAACAACAAGCTGCTGTACGTTGCCTATGCGTTCGGATGCTTTGTATGCGCCGACGCATTGGCCGGTTGGCTTGGGCGGCTCCGGAGCCCGGCGGCGCAGGGCGTACTTCTTGCTCTCACGCTTTTTATCAGCTCCAACGCCGCCGTGTTTACCCTCGGGCGCGAGGTCGCCTCCGGAATCCCCAAATACGGCTATGAGCTGTTCTCCCGTGACGAGGTCGCCGCAGCGGAGTACATTATAGAGAACACCGAGCCGGATGCTCTTTTCCTGACAAAGGATAATCATGATAACACCGTCGCAACACTCACCGGGCGGAATATTGTCTGCGGCAGCAGCTCGTATCTCTACTTCCACGGTCTGAATTATCAGGGGAAGCAGCGTCTTGCCGAGCAGATGCTCACGAACGCAGAGGTTTTTGAAGCGAACCGCGAACGCGAAGGTTTGGACTATGTGTACATCGGCTACCACGAGCGCGCGCTCGCCGGCGTTATCACCGATTATTTGACGGAAAATTATCCCATTGCGTTCACTGCCGGGGCGATCACGATCTATGATCTTCACCCCGAGAGCTGAAAAGTTCCGGATCAAGGCATTCATCAACTTTCGTATATACGAAAACCGCCCACGGTGCATGTCGCGGGCGGTTTGACATATTTCAGAGAACGAAGCTCTCCAGCTGTACCTTCGACACAAAGCCGACGGAGGTTTTGACAGCTTCGCCGTTTTTGAAGAGGATGAGCGTCGGGATGCTTGATACGCCGAAGCGCATGGCGAGGTCCATTTCCTCATCCACATTGACCTTGCCGACTTTCACTTCGTCATGCTCGTCCGCAAACTCATGCAGCACCGGAGCAAGCATTTTGCAGGGTCCGCACCAGCTCGCCCAGAAGTCCACGAGAACGGGCTTTTCAGAACGGAGAACTTCTTCCTCAAAATTTGCTTTCGTAATGGTAATTTCGGACATGGTAGTTTTTCCTTTCCATAGGGTTTAATAGTTTTCGGCGTGGATCTCAAAATAGCTCTGCGGATGAGCGCACGTCGGACAGATCTCCGGTGCGCTCGTGCCGACGACAATATGCCCGCAGTTGCGGCATTCCCAGAC
>CAVEPP010000207.1:0-3827 GCA_963617605.1 Alloprevotella sp.
AGTCGAGCGTGATGTTGGAGAACGGCGCCTGCGTGCCCCAACGGGACGGCGTGTTCACGCCGAAGATGAAGGACTGGATGCACTGCTTGACTTCCTTCTGCGTGAGCTTATCGACGCGCACAAACGGCGCGAGATACGTGTCGAACGAGGAGAACGCCTGCGCGCCCGCCCATTCGTTCTGCATGATGCCGAGGAAGTTGACCATCTGGTTGCACAGCGTGCTCAGATGGCTCGCCGGGGTGGAGTTGATCTTGCCCGGAATGCCGAGCCCCTGCTGGATGAGCTGCTTCAGGCTCCAGCCGGCGCAGTAGCCGGTGAGCATGCTCAGATCGTGCAGATGCAGATCGCCGTTGCGGTGGGCGTTGGCGATCTCCTCGTCGTACACCTCGCTCAGCCAGTAGTTGGCGGTAATCGCGCCGGAGTTCGAGAGGATGAGACCGCCGACGGAGTAGGTGACGGTGGAGTTTTCCTTCACACGCCAGTCGTTGATCTTGAGATAGTTATCGACGGTCTTCTTATAGTCGAGCACCGTGTCGCTCACGGCGCGGAGATTCTCGTGCTGCTTGCGGTAGAGAATGTACGCCTTGGCGACGTTTTCGTACCCGCCGCGGGAGAGGACGCTCTCAACGCTGTCCTGGATATCCTCAATGTGGATGAGCTCGTCCTTGATCTTCGGCTGGAAATCCGCCGTGACCATAACGGCCAGAAAGTCAATGACGCTCTGGTTATAGTTGGTTTCGGTCGCATCGAACGCCTTTTTCATGGCGTTGGCGATCTTGCCGATCTCAAAGTCAACGATCCTGCCGTCGCGCTTCACAACCCGGTACATAGCTTGCCTCCATATATTTCTATAATTTTTTCCATAATAAGGCGCGCCGCATTTCCTGTCCGGCGCGCTCCATTATAATATCATTGAGCCATAACGGTGTCAATATATAGTGGATGATTTTTATTATTTGTTTCTTTTACCACCAAATATAGTGCCGCCGCCCCGAAAACGGCGGGGCGGCGGCACATATTGCGGAGCGGAGGTCAGTCCATGCCCCGGATCTCGGCGTTCGGGATGGCGGGCAGCAATATCGCCCGGAATGATTCCATCTCCTCGCGCGTAAAGGCGCTGCATCCGCCGGAGATCACATCGCCGGAATCCTTGAACGCCTGAAGGAAATATTTTTCGTTCCCCGGCAGCCACGCGGCGATATCGGCAAAATCCTCGGCCGAGTGCAGACCGCGCACGACCGTTGTGCGGAATTCAAAATCGGTGTCGCCGTCCATGAGCATCCGGGCGCATTCCTCCACGGCGGCCAGACCGGGGCGCAGCGTGCCGGTGACGGCGGAATAGTTTTCCCGCCCGGCCTTGATGTCCATGGCGATATAGTCGGCGAGCTTTTCTTCCAGAATGGCGCGGAGCATGGCGGGGTTCGTGCCGTTCGTATCGAGCTTTACGGCAAAGCCGAGGGACTTACCCTTCCGCAGAAACTCCGGCAGATCGCGCTGCAGCGTCGGCTCGCCGCCGGTGACGGCAACGCCGTCGAGCAGACCCTTCCGGTGGGCGAGGAACGAAAAAACCTCCTCTTCCGGTATCACGGGCTGGCTCCCGGGCTCGAGCACGAGCGAGGCGTTGTGGCAGAAGGGACAGCGCCACGGGCAGTGCGCGGTGAACACCGTGCAGGCGGTATGGCCCGGATAGTCGAGCAGCGTCAGCTTTTGCAGACCGTGAATGACCATATCTTGCCCTCCTTTTGCCGAACGATACAATATCATGTATGCGGCCAAATTTCAATTGGCAAATACGGCGAAAAAATGCGCCGCGCCGTGCTTGACAGAAAGCACGTGCCTTTCTATACTCGAAGAGAACGAAATGAGCAAAATGGAGAAGAATCATGAGCGCTTTTTTTCTGACCGGCGCGGTGCAGACTGGCAAAAGCACGGCGATCCGCCGCTTTTTATGTGCAAATTCCGCGCTTCGGCAGGGGGGCTTTCTCACCGTGAGCATCCCGACGGATACCGGATTTGACGTTTTTATCGTCCCGCCTGTATGGACGGAGCGGGATCTTACGCCGGATGCCCTCGTTGGGCGGCGCGGCGGCGCTTACGAAAAGCACCCGGAGCATTTCGACGGCCGCGGCTGCGCGCTGCTTGCGAAGGGAGGCGGCGATATCCTTCTTATGGACGAGCTCGGGCGCATGGAGCTGGACGCGCATGCTTTCCGCGCCACGGTGCTCGCGGCGATAAATTCCGGCGCGCCGGTGCTCGGCGTCATCAAGCCGGAGCATAACGAATTTCTGGACGCGGTGCGCGCGCAGAACGGCGTGGAGCTTTTCCATCTTACGACGGAAAACCGCGGGGAAGCCCCGGCCATGATCGCGGCGTGGTATGCGCGCGCCGCGGCGGAAAACCGGGATTGATGCGGCAGGAGGGATAGGCTTGGAGAAAAGGAATACGCGCCGGGAAACTCTCTGCCGGATCGCGCAGAGCGTATTTCTTGCCGCGGAGATCGCGGCGCTCGCCGATGTGCTGCTTGCTGCGGCGAAGCACCCGCTGCCGCGCGCGGTGTTTTGGGGCCTGTTCCTCGTCGCTGCGGCAGCGCTTTCGCTCTGGCACGGCTTTAGGCGAACGGCGCGGCGTATTACGGCGCTCTCGATCGCGGGGGCAGTAATGCTCTCGGCGCTCGCGCTCTTCGCTGCGTGGCATGCTGCCGTCCCGAAAACGGCGTACGAAGCGCCGGAGACGGAACCGAAGGCGATCTTTTCGGAGAAGCGCGTGCTCGCCGTCGTGCCGCACGCGGACGACGATCTCAATCTTTTGAGCGGCGTTTTCGAGGAATTTACCGGCGCGGGGAGCGAAGTGTATGTCGTGTTCGTCTCGACCGGCGACGCCTCAGCGCTCGCCGAGACGCGGGTACATGAAGCGATCCGCGCGCTCTCATACTTCGGCATCCCGGAGGAAAACGTCATCTTCCTCGGCTACGGCGACAATATCCCGGACGGCGGGACGCACATCTATAACACCGCGCCGGACGCCGTCACGCCGTCGGCGAGCGGGAGAACGGAGACCTATGCCGCGCCGGGTCACGCCGCATACCGCGAGGGAACGCCGTACACGCGCGAAAATCTGCTCGGCGATCTTCGCGGCGTGATCGAAGAGCTTCGTGCCGATATCCTGTTCTGCACCGATTACGACGGGCACATCGACCACCGCGCGGTCTCGATGATTTTTGACGAGGCGCTGGGGGAAATCCTTGCCGCGGAGCCGGACTACGATCCGCTCGTCCTCAAGGGCTTTGCCTACTCCACGGCGTTCAACGCCCCGGCGGATTTTTACGAGAGCGTTGACCTGCTCTCGACCGTGAACACCGGCGATACGCGCATGGAAAACGGCGTGTATCTCTGGAATGACCGCGTGCGCCTGCCCGTGGCGGCGGACGGCCTTTCGCGCTCGCTCATGGGCTGCCGGAGCTTCGCCTCGGCGCTCGAATACGCCAGTCAGTCGCTTTGGCGCTTCGCGCCGCGCATCATCAACGGCGACAAGGTGTTCTGGCAGCGCTGCACCGGCTCGATCCTGTACGGCGCGGCAGTGCGCGTCTCCTCCGGCGACGGCACGGAGCTCAACGACTTCCGCCTGCTCCACTCGGCCGATCTCACGGCGGGCGAGCTGCCGTACAGCGCCGTGTGGGTACCGGAGAGCGGCGACACCGCGCGTGAGGCGGAATTTATGTTTCCCGCGGCGGATGTGACGGAGATCCGGCTCTATGATAACCCTTCGCCGGAGGATAACGTCCTCGCCGCCGAGATCGTGTTTCCGAGCGGGAACCGGTACGCCGTCGG
>CAVEPP010000208.1:0-3821 GCA_963617605.1 Alloprevotella sp.
TCCTCGGTGCGGATCTGCACCTCGAACGGAATGCCGTCCGCGCCGATGACGGTGGTGTGGAGCGACTGGTACATGTTCGGCTTGGGCGTGCCGATATAGTCCTTAAAACGGCCTAAGATGGGCCGGTACAGATCGTGGATGATGCCGAGCACGTTGTAGCAGTCGGCCACGGTATCGACGATGACGCGGAACGCGAAGAGATCGAGCACCTCGTCCATCGTCTTGTTCTGCGCGTACATCTTGCGGTAGATGCTGTAGGGGTGCTTCATGCGGCCGTAGACCTTTAGATACGGGACATGCTGCTCCTTTAAGCGCTCTTCGATCTGCGCCTGCACGCGCTCCATGAAGGCCTCGTGCTCAGACTGCTTGGCCGCGAGCGAGCGGGTGATCTCTTCATAGCCGACGGGGTCGAGATATTTGAGCGACAAGTCCTCCAGCTCCCACTTGATGCGCTGCATACCGAGGCGGTGGGCGATGGGCGCGTAAATTTCCATCGTTTCAAGCGACTTCTGCCGCTGCTTTTCCGCCGTCTGGTACTCCATGGTGCGCATGTTGTGCGTGCGGTCGGCCAATTTGATGAGAATGACGCGAATGTCCTTGGCCATGGCCATGAGCATCTTGCGCAGGTTCTCCATCTGCTCCTCTTCCTTGCTGGCGTACTGCACGCGCGTCAGCTTGGAGACGCCCTCGACCAGGTCCGCGACCGCGGGGGAGAACTCCTTGGCAATCTCGGCATACGTGGCGGACGTGTCCTCGATGCAGTCGTGCATGAGGGCGGCTTCGATGGACTCGCTGTCGAGCTTCAGTTCCTCGGCGATGATCTGCGCGACCGCGAGCGGGTGCGTGATGAACGGCGAGCCGTCTTTACGGAGCTGCCCGTTGTGGTGCGTGTCGGCATAGCGGAAGGCCTTGTCGATCTGGGCAAAATCCGCGCTCGGGTTATACTGGCGGATCGTCTTGACGAGGCGGTCGTACATGCCGAGCACGAGCTTTGCCTGCTCGCCGCTCTCCACGCAGGTGCCGGGCTCGACGATCTGGAGGGGAGCCGAAGCGGTATTCTCTTTTAACGATTTATCCTGTGCTGTCATATCCGAATCGTCTCCTTTAATTACGAAAGAAAGCCGTGCAGGGCGGAAAGATAGGGACTCTTGTCAAGCTCGACCTTTTTCCCGTCCGCCGTCAGGCGGAGCGTGAGGGTCGTGTCCTCACGCTCGATCGAAAGAAGCCCGCGCTCGGCGAAAACCTGTAAGCACATCGCCGTGCGCAGAAACGTCTCCGCACCGACCATTTCCGAGCTCAGGTGCCGCAGCAGCGGCAGCATGGGTTCGCTGACGCCGTCAGGCCCGACCTCGCGCTCCAAAACGCGCCACGCGCGCACAAACTGGCCGCGCGAGGGGAGCGCCCGCGCCGCGTCGCGCGGGGAGAGCGTTCCGCCGCCGATCAGCTCGCGGCAGAGGGAAAGCGCCTCGTTCTCGCGCCCGCTGGGGTCGAGCGAGGGGCGCAGGTCGATGAGCTGGAGCTGGATGGAGCGCTGGGAGCGGAACTCGTTCACCTGCAGATAGAACGCCGCGTCCACGCGCATACCCGCGCACACGCCGCACTCGTCGGCGGTGACGGAGAAGAAAATGCCGTCGAAATTCACGCGGCTTTTCTGCAATTTCAACTTTAAGTGCCGGTTCTGGCCCACGCCCTGCACGCTCTCAAGCGTGGCGCCGCGCAGACAGAAGACGGGGCGGTTGTTGCCCGCGCCGTAGGGTTCGAGGAGAGAGAGCGCCTCGACCTCCTCAAGCGTGATGAGCGACGGGCGCTGCAAGTCAACGTTCACGTCGAGCATCGACACCGGCGAATGCTCGCCCGTGTGGGCGCGCACATACTGGTTCATCCGCATGCGGAACGCGGGGATATTTTTCTCTTCGATCGTGAAACCCGCGGCGAGCTCGTGCCCGCCAAAGCTCACGAGAAGATCGGAGCACGCTTCGAGCGCATTGAAGAGGTTAAAGCCGCCGTAGCTGCGGCACGAGCCCTTGCCGGAGCCTCCGGAGAGGTGGATCATAAAGCTCGGGCAGGAGAATTTTTCAGAGAGCCGTGACGCCACGATACCCACGACGCCCTGGTGCCAGTCCTCGCTGGATAACACGAGCGCGCTGCGCTCGCTCTCGGGCAGGTCCGCCATCTGCTCGATGGCGCGGCGGAAGATGTCCTGCTCCACGCTCTGGCGCTCGCGGTTGAGCTCGCACAGCTCGCGCGCGAGCTTTTCCGCGCGGATGGGATCGTCGGTGAGCAATAATTCCGCGGCCAGCTCGGCGCGGCCCATGCGGCCCGCGGCGTTGATGCGTGGGGCGAGCACAAAGCCGATCTGGATCGATGAAATGGGGCGCGATGTGAGCCCCGCCTCGCGCAGCAGTGCGTGCAGGCCGATAAAGTCGCTGCGGTCGATGCTCTCAAGTCCGCACTGCACGATGGTGCGGTTCTCGCCCTCCATGCGCATGACATCGGCGATCGTGCCGATGGCGGCCAGCGTGCAGTAGCGCGCGAACAGCGCGTCCTCGCGCCCCTCGCCAAGGGCTAAGATGAGCTTGAGCGCGACGCCCACGCCCGCCAAGTGCTTAAAGGGATACGGGCAGTCGGGCCGGTGGGGGTCGACGACAGCCGCGGCGGCGGGAAGCTGCTCTTTGCACTCGTGGTGGTCGGTGATGACAAGGTCGACGCCGAGCGTCGCGGCGTAGGCCGTTTCGTCCACGCCCGTGATGCCGCAGTCGACCGTGACGATCAGCGTCACGCCGGACTCGCTCAGTGCGCGGATGGCGTCGCAACCGAGGCCATAGCCCTCCTCGATGCGGCGGGGAATGTGCATCGTCACGTCCGCCCCGCGCGAGCGGAGATAATCGGTCAGAAGGCAGGTCGAGGTGATGCCGTCCACGTCGTAGTCACCAAAGACGGCGAGCTTTTCGCCGTTTTCAAGCGCTCTCGAGATGCGCGCGACGGCCTTGTCCATGTCCTTCATCAAAAACGGAGAGTAGGCGAGCGTCTTCTCGCGCTCGAGCGCTTCGGCGGCCTGCTCGCTCGTGGTGACGCCGCGCGCGGCCAGCACCGACGAGACAAGATAGGGGTATCCCGCGTCCATCAGCGTTCTGATGGCGTCCTCCGGCACGGCGGGGATCTGCCAGTGCTCATACTTCATGTTTCGGCTCACCTTCTTTCTTTTACAAACTTTTGGACATACTATCTCAGGCAATACTGCCTCATCATACTAATTCAATCTATTATTTTAGCAAAGACCACCGCAAAGGTAAAGAGGAAATTTGACTATCCGCGTGACTTTGTGCTACAATACGGCAGAAAGATCACCCAAAAGGGGGAAATATCAATGAAACAGATCATGACGCACCTGACGGCGCTTCTTCTTGCGCTCGTGATGACCACGACGCTCACGCTCGCCGCCAACAAGTCGGGCTATTCCGACGTACCGGACAAGAACTGGGCGGCGGGAAGCATCGCGCAATGCAAGCAGTACAATTTGTTGCAGGGCATCGGAAACGGCAAGTTCGGCCTTGGGCAGAAGATGACGCGCGCGGCCTATGCCGCGGCGCTCTGCCGCCTGATGGGCTGGAAGACCGTCACGCCCGAAAAAGGCAGCTATACGGACAATCAGGACACGAAGAAGTGGTACTACAGCGCCATCGAGACCGCGAGCGCGCACGACGTCTTCTCCGGACACAACACCACCTGCCGACCGAACGACCCCATCACGCGCGAGGAGATGGCGGCGATGACCGTCCGCGCGCTGGGGTACAGTACGCTTTCCGGCACGGTGCAGGATG
>CAVEPP010000209.1:0-3801 GCA_963617605.1 Alloprevotella sp.
AATATGCCAGCGCTTCCAGAAATCGCGGATCGAGAGCGCCCGGTACGGCGAATCGAAGTTGATCGGAAGCGTGATGTTCAAGATCAGGGAAGAGCCGGTTGCCATGTCGGTGTAGCCGCTGAAATCGAAATAGATCTCAAACGTATAGAAGAGCATGACGAGCAGCCAGTCCGCCGCGGTAGCGGTCTCCGTGCTGGCGAAGCCCCAGGCGACCGCCTTGGCGAACGTATCGGCGAGCAGGAGCTTTTTGAAAAGGCCAAAGCTGAATAGCTTGAGACCCGCGGCGATGTTTTCGGCGTTCGGGCGCTTGAGCGAAGCGTCGTTGAGCTGTGTGATGAAATCGACGGGATCCATGAGCGGGCCCATGAGCAGCTTCGGGAAATAGAGAATGTAGGCAAGATAGTCGAGTGCGTCGGCGCGGGGCAGCTCCTTTTTGTAAACTGCGGTGAGATACGCGATCTGCTGAAACGTGAAAAAGCTGATGCCGAGCGGGAGCACAAGCTCCGGCAGTGCAAACGACGCGCCGAGCGCATTGAGATTTGTGAGTACAAAGCCCGTGTATTTGAAAACGAAGAGAAGCGCCGCGTTGAGTACGACCGGCACAGCGAGCAGCGCCTTTTTCGGCGCGGCGGTCTTTTCCATCGCTTTGGCAAAAGCGAAGTTGACCGCGAGACTCACCGCGAGCACGACCGAGCTCTTCCATCCGCCCATCGCGTAAAAGACGGCGCCCGCGAGAATGAGCACGAGCTTTCCGGCGCACGCCCGACAGCGGCTGGCGAGAAAATACGCCGCCGCCGTAATCGGCAGGAAAAGCAGTATGTACGAAAAGGAATTGAATTGCATCGGCGTTTCGTCCTGTATCTTTGTCTTTGTTTATGCTCAAAGCGCCGGGGTGAGCGTATACACTCCCGGCGCGGAGAGAAGGTCCTCTTCCCCGAGCGTGATGCGCGGGGAGAAGCTCTGTTCGCCGTCCAAGCCGGAGAACACCGCGAGAACGTTGGGGCGCACGTCGCTTTCGTTGCAGCGCACCGCGGCGGCGCAGTGCTCATCGGAGGAATAGAGCAGCGCGCCGGGGTAGGCGTCGTAATTGTTGCGCGTTTCGAGAACGTAGTTATACAGCGACAAGACCTTGTCGCCGCGGGGAATGAGGATAAACACCTCGTCGCCGGGCTGCTCCACGCAGTCCGAAGCGGCGATATCGGCAAGGTAGGAAATGCTGTCAAGACCGCGCTGCGCCAGAAGCTCCGGCAGCGCGTCCGCGAGAGATGCGCCGCTGCGCCCGAGATAGAGCGCCGCGCAGCAGGAGTCTGTTTCATAGAGCGTGCGCTGCAGTTCCTCCCACGAGGGCAGCGGCGAGCCCGGCGTCGGTTCGGGGGAGGGCGTCGGCTCTTGCGTCGGTTCCGGCGTCGCGGACAGCACGGGGGTGGGCGCGTCCGTCGGCACCGGCGTTTCGGTCGTCTCGGCGGACGGCGAAACGGAAGCCTCCGGCGGCATATCCGCCTCCAAAACAGCGGGGACCGCCGCGCCGCAGGCGCAGAGCGCGAGCAGCGCGGCGGTCATAAATACAATGGGTAAGAGCTTTTTCATGCGAAGGCGGGATCAGCCAACGATGTCCCCGTCGTCAAAGGGGTCGCCGCATTCGGGGCAGAACTTCGGCGGGTGCGACGGATCGGCGGGCTCCCAGCCGCACTTGTCGCACTTGTACTGCGGGACACCGGCGGGCTTCTTCGCGCCGCACTCGGAGCAGAATTTGCCCTTGTTCACCGCGCCGCAGGAGCACGTCCAGGTGTTCGCAGCGGCGACTTCGGGCTTCTTTGTGCCGCAGGAAGAGCAGAACTTGCCGGTGGACACGGTGCCGCACTGCGGGCACTTCCAGCCGTCCGCTGCGGGAGCGGCCTGCTGCTGCGCGCCCATCTGGTAGAGATTCTGCGCGTTGAAGCCGCCCGCGTTCTGCGCCATGTTCATGCCCATGAAGCCGACGGCGGCGCCGCCCTGGTTCTTCGCGGCGTCCTGCATGGCGTTTGCCTGCGCGCGGGCGAGATTCGCCGCGGCCATGCCGGGGTTCATGTACGCCTTGGCCTGCTGCATCTGCTTGATCATCTGCTCGTCTTCTTCGCTCGCCTTCACGCTGGAAACGCCGAAGGAGACGATCTCGATGCCGCGCAGATCGCGCCATTTGGCGGAGAGAACGTCGTTGAGCGCCTGCGCGATCTCCATCGTGTGACCGGGCAGAGCGCTGTAGCGGATGCCCATGTCGGAGATCTTCGCAAACGCGGGCTGAAGCGCGGTCAGAAGCTCTGCCTTGAGCTGGCTGTCGATCTTGTCACGGGTGTACGCCGCTTCCACATTGCCGCAGAGGTTCGTATAGAACAGCAGCGGGTTCGTGATGCGGTAGCTGTATTCGCCGAAGCAGCGGATGGCGATGTCGAGATCGATGCCGGCGGCCTCGTCCACGACGCGGAACGGCACCGGAGAGGGCGTGCCGTACTTGTTGCCGACAAGCTCCTTGGTGTTGAAGTAGTACACGCGCTGATCCTTGGGGGCGACGCCGCCGAAGGTGAAGCGCTTGCCGATCGTCTGGAACACCTGCTTGATGTTCGAGGCGAGACTGCCGCCCGCGAAGAGCGAGGGCTCCGTGGAAATGTCATAGATGTACTCGCCCGGCTCGGCGCAGACGTCCACGACTTTGCCCTGCTCGACGATCATCATGCACTGCCCGTCCGCTACGGCGATGACGGAGCCGTTGGAGATGATGTTGTCCAGCCCGTTGTTGGACCCGCCGGAAACGCGCTTGCGGCCCTTGACGGCCAGCACATCCGCGCCGAGCGCGTCGCAGTAGAAATATTCCTTCCACTGATCGGAAAGAACGCCGGTAACGGTGCCGATGCCAGTTCTGAGAAGACCCATGAGTATGTGCTCCTTTCCAGATATGAAAAATAACTATACGATGTACTTATCTGCGGCGGCGCGTGCTGTGTGCTCCGCTGCGGAGTTTCAGAGAGACCATGCCGAGAATGAGCGCGAGCGCGACGATACCGGCAAACACGCCGAGCACTGCGCGGCGCGAAAGCGGCGCGGCCGCGGCGGGTGCGGGAGTCGCCGACGGCGCGGGCGTTTCCGGCGCGGGAGAGGGCGTGGCCGTGGGGAGCTCGGTCGGCTCCGGCGTGGGAGTGATCTCCGGCGTCGGAGACGGCTCCGGGGTAGGGGTCACGTCCGGCGTGGGCGTTGGCTCCGGCGACGCGGTCGGACCGACGGGGTAGATTGTGAGCGACGCGCGCCCAGAGAGCGCCTTTTCCCCGGCGTCGTCCGTGAACAGGCACTCGACCTGCCAGCCGTCGAGCGAGGAGGGAATGTCGAGCAGCGTGAGCATATCGGTATCCGTACCCTGTACGCGAAGCCCCGGAAAATACTCCGGCGCTGCGGCGGCGTCGTAAAGCGCCGTCCCGTCGGGACTCACAATGCGCCACGCGAAGAGTGCCGCGCCGTTTGCGCGGGCAATGAAAACGGCGCTTTCCCATTCGTTCACCGCTTCCGGCGAGGGATCCTTCTGCACCGCCGGGCGGGAAAGCGCGCCGAGCGCGTGAGGCGCTGCAAAGGCGGCGACAACAAAAAGCACGAGCAGCGCACCGGCTGTGCGCCGGAGAAAATGTCTCATAGTATTTCTCCCGGCGGTCTCCGCTGCGGAGACCGCGTATAAATACATTATACAATACTTTTTTTCAATAATCCAGCCCCATTCGTATCTTGGTATGTGTAACGAAATCGTTGGCAAGGGGGGCTGGTAGCCAAAATCAGCTTGGA
>CAVEPP010000210.1:0-3770 GCA_963617605.1 Alloprevotella sp.
CTCCATCGAGTGGCCGCCAAGACCGAGCGTGCCGTCCACATAGATGCCGTCCGGCTGTATATTCAGATTTTCAATGCATTCGTGCAGCAGCACGCTTTTATGTTCCGGCATATCAAAACTCCAGCTCTTCCATGACGGCGGCAATGTTCTCCGGCGTCATTTCCGCGTCGTGGATCTCGTTCCAGCGTGCGCTGTCCCAGAGCTCCGCGTGGTTGTTGCAGCCAACGATGGTCACGTCCTTCGTCAAACCGGCATAGTCCCGCAGATTCTGCGGCAGCAGAATACGTCCCTGCGCGTCTGCCTCGCAGCGCGCGGCAAAGGCAAAGAGCGGGCGCATTTTGCGCTGCTTTACAAACGGCATCGCGTCCACCTTATCAGAAAAGCGCTGCCAGCTCTCGGCGCTGTAGGCCGAAAGGCAGCGATCCATCGAGAGCGTCACATAGAAAACGCCGCCCAGCTCGTCCCGCAGACGGGACGGCACGGCCAGACGCCCCTTGGCATCGAGCGTGTGCATATATTCGCCGGTCATAAGCAACGCCTCCTTTTCTTCAAGCCGCGGGTCAGTGTGACACTTCGCCCCACTTTGCCCCACTTTGTAGTTATATTATAAGAGGCGGAGTTCAAAAATGCAAGAGCTAAATTCCGTTTGAAACGCGCGTTTTCCGCGCAGGGACTTCTATATATTGCGGCAAATTATACAAAACGAGCCGCCGGAGCGCAGCATATGGTGCGCTCCGGCGGTCTCGGTTCCGTTATTGACAAATGGTTACGATTGGACGGAAGAAATTCGCTTTTCAGGAGATTTTTCCCGTTAAGCCGGGGAACTCTCAGCCGTTGATAAACTCGCTGTCCTCGACATCCTGCAGCGTAACGTCCGCCGTGCCTTCCGGCTGTTCAGGGGCAGCGGCGGCACGGAACTGCGCGCGCGCCACGCGGACCTTTTCAAGCGACGCCGCGACGGCCTCCTCCGTCTGGCGGAGGGCGTCGTCCAGATAGCTGTTTGCCGCGCGCAGAAGCTCGCGGGATTTTGTTTCCGCCGTTTGGACGATCTCGTCGGAGCGGCGCTTGGCTTCCTTATAGACGCTCTGCTCGTCGATCATCTGCGTGGCCTTGTCCTCGGCGCCGCGGCGGATATTGTCCGCCTCCTGCTTGGCGTTGGCGACAAACTCGTCGCGCGCATTGACGAGACGGCGCGCCTCGCTCAGCTCCATCGGAAGCGTCGCTTTGAGATCGTCGAGAAGATTGAGCGCCTTATCGCGCTCAACGATGCATTTATCGTTGCCCAGCGGGACGCCCCATGCCTCCGCGATCATGTTATAGAGCATATCGATGATATCCAGCGCGTGGTTTTCCATATATTTATTTCCTCCCGTTGAGTTTTATCATCAGGTCGTCGAGGATCTCTGCGGGGACAAAGCGGGAAATATCGCCGCCGTAGCTTGCGATCTCGCGCACGGTGGTCGACGAGAGATACATGTATCTCTCGTCCGAGGCCAGAAACACCGTCTCTACGCGGGCGTTGAGCTTCTTATTCGTGAGCGCCATCATAAATTCGTATTCAAAGTCGGACAGCGCGCGCAGGCCGCGCACGACGACGGGGTTTTCGTACCGGTCGGCGTAATCCACGAGCAGCCCTTCCCACATGTCGACCTCGACATTAGGGATGGACGCCGTGACGCGCCGTACCTGCTCGCGGCGCTCTTCAAGCGTAATGGCGCAGTGTTTTCCGGGGTTCGCCACCACGCAGACCACAACGCGCTCAAACATTTTGGACGCGCGGCGGATCACATCGAGATGGCCGAGCGTGATCGGATCGAAGCTGCCGGGGCAAATGGCTGTCTGCATCAGTCGTTTCCTCTGGTTATAACCGTCAGTTTGATTTTCCCGTAACGGTACGTCTTCGTTGTACCGTATTCCGCCGGAAGGACCGGCAGCGCCGTTTCCGGGCGGGTCTCGACCACCATTATACCACCGCGCGAGAGGATGTCAAACTCTTTCACCGTCTCGACCGCTTTCGCTTCCAGCCCGGAGCCGTAGGGCGGATCAAGGAAAATGAGATCGAATTTCTCGCCGGATTTTAAGATACCGAGCGCGTCGCATTGGAGCACCCGCGCCGCGAGACCGCAGCGGCGGAGATTTTCCTGCACGAGGCGCACAGAGTCCTTGGCGCTGTCCACAAACAGGCAGTCCGCCGCGCCGCGGGAGAGCGCTTCGATGCCGAGCTGACCCGTTCCGGCGAACAGATCGAGGACTTTGCGCCCTTCCACATCGAACTGGATGATATTGAACATGGCCTCCTTCACCTGGTCGGTCGTGGGGCGGACATCCCTCCCCACCGGCTCGAGCAGACGGCGGCCGCGGCATGTGCCGGTAATTACTCGCATGGCGCTTCCTCCTCGGTTTTGTGAAAGTAATCGTATACAGCCTGCGCCGTGTTCTTCGGCACGGTCCGGGAAAGCTCCTCCGCGCTCGCCGCGCGGATCGCGCGCACCGAGCCGAAAGCCTTCAAAAGATCGTTTCTCCGTTTTTCCCCGACGCCGGGGATCTTATCGAGCGTCGAGCCGCGCACGCTGTCGCGCAGCGAGCGGTGATACTCAATGGCGAAGCGGTGCGTTTCCTCCTGAATACGGCCCACGAGCGCGAACGCGGCAGGATTTGCCTGTATGCCAATCTCGTGTCCCTCCGGCGTTATGAGTGCGCGGGTACGGTGGCGGTCGTCCTTCACCATGCCAAACACCGGCAGACTGAGCCCCAGCGCCTCGAGCGCCGTGCAAGCCGCCGAAGCGTGCTCTGCGCCGCCGTCGATAAACAGCACGTCCGGCCTTGCGGAGAACTTTCCGTCCTCTTCGAGATAATGCGTAAACCGGCGCGTGATGACCTCGCGCATGGAGCCATAGTCATCCGGCGTCTCGGTGCTGCGGATGCGGAATTTCCGGTAATCGCGTTTGAGGGGTTTGCCGTCCACATGTACCGTCATAGACGCGACGATGCCCGTGCTGCCAGTATTGGAGATGTCGTAGGCCTCGATCCGGTGCGGGAATTCCGTGAGCTGGAGAGCATCCTGAAGCCAGGAAAGCGTTTTGCTCCGGCGCTGCTCGGCAGTCGTGGAGCGCAGTATCTCCTCGCGCGCGTTCACCGCCGCCTTCTCCGCAAAGCGGGCGCGGTCGCCGCGCTGCGGCACCTCCAGATACACGCGCCGCCCGGCCATGTCCGAAAGCCAGCGCTCAATGTCCTCTTTGTCCTCCGGCTCAAACGGCAGGAGGATCGTTTTCGGCCAGTTTGATCGGTTTACATAATATTGACGCAGCAGGGCGGACAGCGCTTCCCCGTCCGTCTCTGTCGGATCATCGATGAGCGATACGTCCTTGCCGGAGAGGTCGCCGTTCGTATAGTGCAGCACGGAAAAGCAGCTCTTCGCACCGCGCACGAAGCCGACGGCGTCCGTATCGGCGCGGGCAGCGGCGATGACGCGTTGGCGGTTTTCCAGCGTGGACACGGCGCGCATCCGGTCGCGCAGGCGCGCGGCCTCTTCAAAGCGGAGATCTTCGGCGGCAGCGTTCATCTCGGTCTCAATGCGCCGGACAAGCTCCGCGCTGCGCCCTTCGAGGATATCCACGGCCTCGCCGATCGCGCGGCGGTACTCCTCCCCGCCCGGCTCGCCGCGGCACCAGCCGCGGCATGCGCCCATCTGGTATTGGAGACAGGGGCGGTCTTTCCCGATGTCACGCGGGAATACCCGCCGGCACGTGGGAAGCCCCAACGTCTTGCAG
>CAVEPP010000211.1:0-3769 GCA_963617605.1 Alloprevotella sp.
CGTCTCGATGACGTCCACGGGGTTGCCGGTCGGCAGGAGCTTTCCGGTGGCGGCGATGATGTCGCGGTCATAGAGCGTTACGCCAAGCTCTTTCCCCACCGCGAGACCGATCTCGCGTCCTCCTGCGCCGTACTGCCGGCTGATGGTGATGATCTTCATAAAACCGCCGCCTCTCTCGTATTTTTTCTCTTTATACCATCAATCCGCATAAAATGCAATATGCTGTCAGAGAATCCGCCCGTCCCTCAGCGCGAAAATGGCGTACTCCACACCGTTGATCGTCCGCTTTTCCACCATGCGCTCCGTCGGCAGCCCCCACGCCGCCATTGGGATCGCGCGGTACGGCTGATTTTTATACACCGTGTATAAGCTCCCGTCCCCGGCGTCGCGCCAGACGACATCCCCCGCGTGCTCGCGCGGCTTCGGCCCGGTATTCTGCATCGGCACAGGCTGTGCGAGCGCGGGCTGTGCCGGAGCCGCCTCCGTCCTCTTCTCCGGCGGACGGCCGCTCTCCGGCTTTCGCTCGGGCGCGGCGGTTTTCCGTCCGGCTTCGGCGGCGAATTCGATCTCCGCCGGAAACGCCGCGAGCGCGGCGCGCGTCAGCTTCCGGTGCAGTGTCAGCGCGCCGTTTTCCGGCGTCATCACGCCGAGATATCCTTCGCGTCCGCCGCCGTACACGCTCAGCCGCACGAGCGTGCCGGGGTCCTCGCACTTCGCGTCAAAGCGCGTCGTCAGCCCCTCGCGCGAAACGGTCAGCGTCCCCTTCTTTTCTCCGTTTATCAATACCGGATACGTCTCACTCATAAAAACACCCCGCCCATATTTTATGGGTGGGGTGTCCGCATTATGACGGGGTCATTGGGGTATCGTTCCGCCGGGGCGTCCGCCGCCGAGACCGAAGCTCACGGCAATCGCGCCGTTCACGCGGTCCATCACGGCATCCGGCAGCTTGCCCATGCGCTCGCGCAGACGCGATTTGTCGATCGTGCGGATCTGTTCGAGCAATATGACGCTGTCGCGCGTCAGGCCGCAGCTTGCACCGGTGAGCTCGATGTGCGTGGGCAGACGCGCTTTGCCGGTCTGCGAGGTGATGGCGGCGGCGATCACGGTGGGGCTGTGGCGGTTGCCGGTGTCGTTCTGCACGATCAGCACCGGGCGCATGCCGCCCTGCTCGCTGCCGACGACGGGGCTCAAATCGGCGAAATAAATGTCCCCTCTCCGAACTGTACTCATGCGATTCACTCTCCAGATGAAAATGCTCGCCCGTTACATAGTATGTAGGGCTACACTCATTTTCCCTCGTTGGAAGTGAAAATATACGCGCGCCGGAGTTTTAATCTTTGTCGGGGGCAAGCCCGGTGCAGGTGACGCCGCCGCCCGCGACGACGCGGCCGCGGATATTGCCGCAGCGGACGCCGTCTCCGGCGGTCACGCCGTCCCCGACGTCGCCGCACTCCACGCTGTCTCCGGCGCGGACGCTGCCGCCGACGCTGCCGCATGTTACGCTGTCGCCTGCGTTCACGTTCCCGCGCACATCGCCGCATTCCACGCCGTCGCCCGCCGTCACGTTCCCCGCGACGGTCGTGTTTGCGCCGCAGATGACGGAGAAATCGCTCCTGATGTCCAGCGCGGGGCCGTCATATCGGAAATCCACGTTCGCGCGCTCGCGCGTCCCGCGCGAAAACGGCGTATGTCCCACAAGCTTATGGCCGATGAAAAGAACGGCGTGCAGCACCGTTTCGTCGTCGCTCCACGGGAGAGAGTGATAGATGACATTTTCCGCCGGGGCGGGCGCGGCGCTCACCTCGGTGCTGACGCTCGCGCGGCCAAAGAGCTCATCCACGCTCACGCCGAAAAACTCCGCGATCTCCGGCAGTATCAGAATGTCGGGGCACGAAAGACCGTTTTCCCACTTGCTCACCGCCTGTGCGCTAACGCCGAGCTGCGCGGCAAGCGCGTCCTGCGTGAGACCCTTTTCGCGCCGCAGCGCGGTGATCGTCGTTCCAATAATGTTCTGTTCCATTGTGTGAACCTCCTAAAAAACATTTTATCCGGATGCACCCAGAATAGGCGCAGCCGGATAAAATGGCAAGCATTTCGTGGTTGAGTTGGCTCAACCGTTGGTTGATTCATCGTTTTTCGCTTGTTTCAACCGCCGGTTGTGCTGTTTTTCAGCTCTCCGGCAGGTCTCCGCCCGTCCGCTCGCAGAAAACGGTGATGCGCGCGCTCGTGTCCCAGGTGCAGGTGTACATCGTGAGAGCATAGCCGCTGTTCATCACGGTGTCGGAATCCTCCGGCGTGACGGAGGCGAACTCCCGCACGGTGTAGGTGAACACATTGCCGTCCACATCCGTGAACGTGACGGTGTCGCCCGCTTTGAGACTGAACAACACATCGAACTCTGTTTTGTAGTTGTGGCCCGCTACGACGAGATTATCGTTGTACACGCTGCCAGTGTGGCGGCAGGGGGAAATTTCCATCGCGGGGAAGCTCCACGTTGCTGCGACGGGCATCGTGAGACCGTAGCCCGGAAAATCGAGATAGCCGATGTAATCGTAAGCGCCGGAGCGCACCGTCGGCATATCGAGCGCCGGGGGCTCCGGGATCTCGTCCCGGCTTGAGGTTGACGCGCCGGACGCATCGCCGGGCTGCGCCGTTGTGCCGGTGGCTGCGGCCGTGGCTCCGGGCGCGCTTGTCGCCGGGGCAGTCGTATCGGCGCTTTCGGATGCGCCGGGCGAGACCGCCGTTCCGGTCCCGCCGCTCGCCTCGCGCTCGGCCATGGCGGACTCGACAGCGCGGAGCGTTTCCTCCGCCTGTTTTCCGGCGCGGTAGTCTTCGATCCGGTTATGGGAAAACAGGAGCAGTGCGGCGATCACCAGCACTGCTCCCGCTGTCAATAAGACGATCCCTGTTTTGTTACGCTTCCTCATTCTTCTTTTTCTTCGTGAGGACGATAACGCCGCCGACGATCAGCAATGCGCCCAGCGCGCCGAAGACCACAACGGGCCAATTGAGCTGGCCGGTGGGGATCAGGGGCTTCTCATAGTTGAAACCCTCCACCGTGAACAGCCAGTCGACTTCGCCGACGCGGTAGGCATACTCGTTGCCGAGCTCCGCGGGGACAGTGAGCACGGCCTCAAGCTGCGCGCTCTTGCCCTTGGCGAAGGTGCCGAGAAGGACGTTATCGGTGAGCTGCGCGGTCTGGTCCGGGGAAGCGGAGAAGATGGTCTCCTTCGTTCCGTCCGCGTTCACGAGATACACATCCATCGAGAGCTGTGCAAGGAAGTCCGCCATGGTGACGACGGTCTCGTCGCGTTCGCCGTCCACGTCCGCCTGATCCTTGCCGTCCGCGTTTTCAAACTTCTCGTCGTAGGTGAGCGGGTTGCCCTGCTCATCGTGCGGCACGGCGCGCATGTAGAGCTTCACATACGTGGAGTAGTAGACGTTGTAGAGGATGCCGTCCGCCGTATAGGTGCCGACCTTGGTCATGTCGGACCAGGTGTAGGCCTTATCAGCGGAGGTGCCGTCCAGACCGACGAAGGTGTCCTTGCCGGGCTGGTTGATGTGCAGAATGTTGTCAGCAGCCTTCTCCGCGTCGAGAGCGGCGGGGATGGCAATGTAGGCACGGACATACGCGTCAATGGCGAGGTTCTTGATGGTGACGATCTTGTCTACGTAGTTCTTCGCGGTGGAGAGGCCCAGCTCGTCCTTCTGCTTGTCGCTCTGCGCAGAGCCGACGAGCGGGAGGAGGATTTTGCCGTCCTTGAAG
>CAVEPP010000212.1:0-3756 GCA_963617605.1 Alloprevotella sp.
GTGAGGAACGCATTGGAGGTGGAAAGGCCGACGGCGGAAGCGCCGATGAAGAACGCGACCATGAGCACCTTCGCAAGCACGGGGTTGAAGCTCACAACGAAGTTCTTGACAATGTAGGGGATGATGAGCTCGGTCTCGGACGTCGGCAGGCCCTGCACGAGGGCGAGGCCGATGAGACCGATGAGCATCGTGCCCGTCCAGACGATGCCCTGCAGCACCGGCGTCATGTAGGAGAGACGGCGCTGCGCCTTGAGATCGTCGCCGAAGTAGCCGGAGCGCACGAACACGTGCGGCAGCATGATCGTCCAGCCGATGGCGCAGGAGAACGGATAGCCGAAGCGGGAGGCGTACGGCACCCAGCCGTCCGGTCCGGGGTAGGAGAAGAACGAGGGAACGTCTTCCCAGAGCTTCGTGACCGCCTTGCTCAGCGATCCGCCGAAGCCGACGATCAGAGCCGCGATAACAATGACCCAGAGCAGGAGGATAAAGAGGAGGCCCTGCACCGTGTCGGCGGTGGCGGCCGACTTGACGCCGCCGATGCACACGAACACCGTCATGATAAGGCCGATAACGATGACCGCGAGGCGGTAGTTGATCGCGCCGTCGGTGGCGTACTGCGCAGCGTTGGCGATGGCCACGATAACGGAGGCGATGTACGGGAACGAAGCGCCGAGGAAGATGAGCGCGAGGATGATGCGCAGCGCGCGGGATTTGAAGCGGGCATCATAGAAATCCGCGGGGGTGGAGAACGTGCCGCCCATCTCGCGGTTGATGATCCAGACCTTGTTCATCGTGAAGTGCGCGATGATCGGGAACAGGGCGATATAGCTCATCTCGCTGAGCCAGTAGCCAAGACCGCCGCGGTAGTACGCGCCGGGGCCGGCGAAGAACACCCACGTGCTCATGAGCGAGGCGATGTAGGTCATGACAAGCACCGGCCACTTGACCGACGCGGTCAGCAGGCTTCCGCCCGCGGCTTTTTTCTTGTCCTGGATCGTGACGTACACAGCCACGCCCAGAAGGAAGCACATATAGAGCGCAAAGGCGATCCAGATGGTAGTCGGACTCAGCATATCTTACTTATCCTCCTTCTTGTTTTCGTTTCTCAGCTTGTAGATGCGGTAGACCTTCGGGAGGAAGATGTAGGTGATGACCCAGATGGGCAGCACCGTGAGCGCGGCGTGGATGAGCGTCGCGGTCGGCTGGTCGTACGGGGGAACGCCGGGGAGGTTATAGGCGATGTAGAGCACGGCTGTGATGATGAGCCAGATCCACTCGGTTTTGGTGATTTTCATGTTTCTCTCCTTTTCCTTGTTACTCGTTTTATGCGGAGGCTGCGGGAAAAAGGGTATAGAAACTCCACCCTGCCGGAATTTAGCCACCGGCAGGGCTGGTTCCATGTGCAATTAACATATTTTTATCCTGCCGGAGTACGGGCGGGAGGCGATCCACACGGCCTCCGGCAGGATGCTGCTGAAATTAGTCTTTGACGAGAGCGGCGTGCGCTTTCTTGAGGACCTCGTCCACGGCCGCGGCCTTGTCGGCGGGCAGCGCGTAGTCGGCTTCCTCGGCCATGAGAGCGTAGTACTTCTCCTCGGCCTTGTCGAGCAGGGACTTGCTGCCCTCGCGCTCCCAGCGGACGACGCCGTCGCGGTTGAACATGTCGGGGCGGTGGGGCTCTTCAAAGTGACGGAAGGTGTGCTCACTCATAAGGAAGCTGAAGGTCGGATCCTTGTCGATGCCTTCGATGAGCTCATCCCAGTCGATGGTCTCGTCGTCGACGTCGAGACCGCCGCGCAGGCGCTGGGCGATGCCCATGATCTCGTTATCAATGATGAGCTGCACCGGGGAGATGGTTTTCGCGGTCTCGAGCTGACCCATGCCGCCGAGGACGGAGGCGTTGGACATAGCCATCGCGTGGATGAGGCTCGTGCGCTCGATAAAGTTCTGCGCGTCAAGGCAGAGGCTGTCGGTGCCGGTGCCGTAGGAATGGGCGCGAATGTTATAGCCGCGCTCGAAGAGGTCCATGCAGATGAGACGGGCGAAGGTGATCTCGGTGTTGGACTGCAGCGTGTAGGTGCTCTGCATATCCATGGAGAACAGCAGGGTCGTCGCAATAATCGGCAGGCCCGGGCAGAGGAGCTCGAGCATGACGATCTGGGCGAGAACGTCGGCGCAGGCGACGAACGCGGTGCCCTGGGCGGTCACGGGGGTGTTCGCGCCCGCGGTGGGCAGAGCGCAGGGCTGCACGGGCACGCCGTACTTCGCGCTGAGGTACAGGATCTCGGCGTCCATGTGCTTGTAGGTCAGAGCCGGGACGCTGCAGGCGATCATGCTGACGATCGGGCGCTCACGGAGCTTGTCGTAGCCGCCGACGGCCGCCGCGGCCATGTCGATCAGGAACTGGACGTTATCGGCCTCGTAGGGCTGGATCCAGATGTGCTTGCCGGAGAGCTTGAGAGCGTCGGCAAGAACGTAAACGTCGATCGCGTCGCCGGGGTAGTACTCACCGGAGACGGAGGGCAGCGTAACGTAGTCCAGGTTCTCCATCTTGTTGGTGAGATGATACCACTCGTGCTCTTCCTCGGGCTTGATGTAGTGGGTCTCGTTCTTGATATTGCGGTAGTTGGGAGCGCCCGTGCAGGTACGGGTGTAGAAGCGTCCGTCGGGGGAGGGGAACTTCAGGTCGTGCTTTCCGTCGGGGGAGTAGAGCGTGAACTCCGCGGGAACGGCGGCGATGGCCTTGTCGATGAGCTCCTTCGTGAAGCGCACGTCGCGCGCTTCCATATCAACGATGCAGCCCTTCTCTTCGAGAGCCTTGAGCATCTCCTCGTGGTCGAGGTGGACGCCGCGCTCGATGAGGATCTGCTCGAGGCGATCCTTCATGTATTCGAGCTCTTTATGGGAAAGAACGTCGTACTTAATACGCTGATGCATATCGTTTATCCTCCTTAATATTGTGCGCTCAGGCGCCCTTGGAAGCGGCGAAGGTCTTCGCCCACTGCGCGGCTTCGGCAGCGTCGGCGGTGAAGGCGTCCGCGCCGATCTTGTCGGCCCACATCTGGGTTACGGGAGCGCCGCCGACCATGACCTTGACCTTGTCGCGCACACCGGCGTCGGTGAGCTGCTGGATGATGTGGCCCTGCTCGTTCATGGTGGTGGTCAGCAGAGCGGAGAGGCCGATAACGTCGGGGTTGTACTTGTTGATGGCGTCGATGAACTTCGCGCCGTCAACGTTGCTGCCGAGGTCGATGACTTCGAGGTTGGCGCTGCGCATCATGAGCGCAACGAGGTTCTTGCCGATGTCGTGCAGGTCGCCCTTAACGGTGCCGATGACGGCGGTGCCGACCTTGGTGGACTCGCCGGCGGCGAGCAGCGGCTGAATGACTTCCACGCCCATGTTCATGACCTTCGCGGCCAGCAGGACGTTGGGGACGAACACTTCGTTCTTGGCGAACTTTTCGCCGATCTCGTTGATGCCGGGGAGAAGGCCGTCGTCCAGAACGCTCTGGGCGCTGACGCCCTCGTCGAGAGCCTGCTGGACCTTCGCCTTAATGGTACGGACCTGACCGGTGACTACCATCTGGGAGATTTCATTCAGAGTGGACATAGTGGGATTCCTCCGTTAAAAAAATTTTTCTTTTTTACAATTCTTCGTCCGGAAGAGGAGCGTTCCCGCAGGCTTTCAGGGCCAAATTCACAGTCTCCACCGCGTCAGCGGCATATTCCACATTGTGTTCACGGGCAAACCGGCCG
>CAVEPP010000213.1:0-3753 GCA_963617605.1 Alloprevotella sp.
GTGAATCCGGCGCAGAGCAGAATGTTAAAGCGCAGCGTGTGGCGGATGCCGGCATGGTCGCCCCGGCCAAAGAACTGCGCGCCGAAAATGCCCGCGCCGCCGCTGCCGCCGAAGAGGCAGAGGTTATATACGAACAGGAGCTGGTTCACGATGGACACGCCCGACATCGATTCCGTACCGATACGCCCGACCATGAGGTTGTCGAGCAGGTTCACGAACGTCGATACGGCGTTCTGCAGCAGCAGCGGCAGCGCGAGTGCCGCGACCAGCTTGTAAAAGTCTTTGTTTCCGATAAATCTTTTCATAGTCACCCCGGTAAAAAGTGCGGTGCCCCAAAAGGGACACCGCATTTTTTTGTTTGTTTTTTATCCGGAGAACGCCCTCCGGCCTCAGGTATTCTTTTTGTGATGGTACTGGTAGGAGGTGTCGATGCGGTTGCAGGCAACGTACATCTCTTCGTCGAGCTCGCGCTTCATCTGGAGCGCTTCCTCAATGTCCATGTCCTCGAAACGGCCGTTCCGCTCGACGATGACACGGCTCGTCGCGTCCGACTTGAGCACGTCGATCGCGCGCACGCCCATCATGGCGGCGGAAACACGGTCACGCCCGCTCGGCGCGCCGCCGCGCTGGATGTAGCCAAGGACCGTCACGCGGGTCTCCAGCCCGGTCTCCTCTTCGATCGTCTTCGCGTAGTCGTGGACATGGCCCACGCCCTCAGCGACGACAACGATGTGGTGGCGGCGGCCATGGATGCAGCCGCGGCGGATCACATCGATCACGTCATGCTCCAGATCGACTTCCTTTTCCGGAAGCAGAACGGCGGAAGCGCCGGCGGCCATGGCGGTGTAGAGCGCGAGGTGGCCGGCGTTGCGGCCCATGACCTCCACGACCGACACGCGCTCGTGGCTTTGCCCGGTGTCGCGCAGCTTGTCGATGGCTTCGATCGCGGTGTTGCAGGCGGTATCAAAGCCGATGGTGTATTCGGTGCAGCCCATGTCGTTATCGATCGTCGCGGGGATGCCGACGACGCGGACGCCCCGGCGGGCAAGCTCCAGCGCGCCGCGGTAGGTGCCGTCGCCGCCGATGGTGATGAGACCGTCGATGCCGAGGTATTTGCAGACCTTCGCGGCCTTGTCGATGCCGGCGTCCGTGCGGAATTCCTCACTGCGGGCGGTATAGAGAATGGTGCCGCCGCGGCGGGCAATGCCGTCCACGTCGTTGCCGGTCAGCTCAAAAACATCGCCGTTGATGAGTCCGGCGTAGCCGCGGCGGATGCCGATGCAGGTGATTCCCTCAGCGCCGGCCGTGCGCACGATGGCGCGGATCGCGGGGTTCATGCCGGGGGCGTCGCCGCCGCTCGTCAGGATGCCGATTCTGTGTGCTCCTGCCATAAATAACTTCACCCTTTCCGAATGGTTTTTTCTTTGGTTGTAATATAGCCCGATTGATTCGATTTTGCAATAGATTTGGGGCAAAAAATCGTTTCCAAATTACGATTTCAGCGATTATTGCCAAGGAGAACCTTGCAGAGATACGCTGCGTCCGGCAAACCCACCGTTTTTGTTTGTTTTTGAAAAGGCTATGTGAAAATTCCTTCTTTCCTCTTTTCTTTCCGCCGGAAATCCGGTATGCTTATACAGAGATATGGGGAGGAATGAACATGATCGTTACGGTTTTGCAGCTCATCGCGGTGTTCGGCGTGCCGGTGCTCATCCTGCGGCAGCGGGAAAAGGGACTCGTGCGCACGTTCGGCACGATCGCCATGGCATATTTCTGGGGCATCGTCGTCGCGGTGGCGGCGTTTCTCTGCCGGAAGGCCGGGCTGGACATCCGGCTGAACGCCGACGTCGGGCAGATCGGCAGCTATGTGTGCATCGGGCTTGCCATCCCGCTTTTGATGTTCGGCACGAATCTCGCCGACGTGCGGCGGCTCGCAAAGCCGGTGCTCATCTCGTTCGCGCTGCTGCTGTTTGCCGTGAGCGCCGTCGTTGTGGTTTTGGGACGGACGCTCGGGGCAAGCTTTCCGTGGGGACGGCAGATCGCGGCGATGGCCGCGGGCATGTATACCGGCGGCTCGCCGAACTTCAACGCCATCGGCGTCATTCTCAGCGTGCCGGGCGACACGATCGCCATCGGCAATCTCTCCGATATGATCGTCGGCACGGTCTTTTACATATTCATCCTCACGCTCGCAAAGCCTCTCTGCGCCAGAGTCCTTGACCGGCACGCAAAGGACGGGGCATATATGCGTGAAGACGGCGGCGCGGAGAATATGGACGCGCTCGAATGGAACGGCTTCCACCGCGGCATTGTGCGGAATCTCGCCCTCTCGCTCGCGTGCGTGCTCGTCGGCGCGGTCATCGGCTTTGTGATCTGGAAGGTCAAGGGCGGTGCGCTCACCGACCCGCTCGTACCGGCGGTGATGATCGCGGGAACGGTGCTCGGGCTCGCGCTCTCGTTCGTGCCGAAGGTGCGGAATGTAAAGGAAAACTCCGCCGCGGGGCATTACCTTATTCTCGTGTTCTCGTTCGCGCTCGCAAGTTCGCTCGATCTTGGCACGCTCGGCGGGAATCTGCTGCACACGGTCGCGCTGCTCGCCTCCATCACCGTGTGCTCCACGCTGCTGCATCTGCTGCTCTGCCGCATTTTCCGTATCGGTGCTGACTGCGCCATCGTCACGATGACGGCGGGGCTGTACGGCCCGGCGTTCATCCCGGCGGTCACGAAGCAGCTGCGCTGCGACGCGCTCACCGCGCCGGGTCTCATCTGCGGCGCGCTCGGCTACGCCGTCGGCACGTTCCTCGGCGCGGCGCTCTTCTGGGTATTGTAAAAGGTATTTACAAAGCAGCCCGGCGGCTCTCCTTTTCGGAAAGCCGCCGGGCTTTTTGCCTCGCAGAGTTTGCTCCCGCAGGAGCAAATAAAGTTAAAAACATTTTTGCCGGCGACATGTGCGTCGGCAAAAATACTTCTCGGCTCGCAAACGTGCGAGCGTAGCGAGTGCGCTGCAGCGAGCCGCTATCCCCTCAAACAAACCCCTCAACGGAGTGGGGGTTGTTTGAAAAGATTTTACGCTTTCATTTCCTCGCAGAACTCGACCTGCTCGATTTTTGCAACCTGCTCCGCTGCCTCCACATGACCCAGCTCCGGCCGCATGATCTCCAGCTCCAGGATATATCCGTGCGTTTCGGCAGTCCGCGAGCCGATATCCTGTATGTCGTTGACTTGAATGCCCATGCTTTTGACAGCGCGCAGCAGCGCGCTGAGCGGCACGCCGCTCTTGAGCTCCACATACACGTTCATCACCCGCGACGCCTTCACATGGGTCGCGTCGAGCTTGTTGAGCGATACGAGCACGATGTAGATGAGAACGCACATCATAAGCGCGCCCTCATAGAACCCCGCGCCCGCGGCGAGGCCCATGCACGCCGAGGCCCAGAGCCCCGCGGCCGTCGTAAGGCCGGTAACGTGACGTTTGCCGGTGACGAGGATGCTGCCCGCGCCGAGGAAGCCGACGCCGCTCACAACCTGCGCCGGCATACGGAACGCATCGCCCGGCACACCGAGATTCTGCGCCTGATACAGGCTCGTCATCATAACGGACGCCGCGCCGATGCACACGAGAAGATGCGTGCGCAGTCCTGCGGCGTGCTGGCGCTTGCCGCGGGACATGCCGATGATGCCGCCGCCGAGAAGCGCAATGGCGAAGCGCACCAGCATGGAGACGAGATTCACTTCGTGCAGATAGTCCATAAC
>CAVEPP010000214.1:0-3752 GCA_963617605.1 Alloprevotella sp.
AATCCACCTCCCTTTACACAAGGGAGGCTTTTTTAGTTTTTGGGCTTGACAAACTGTATTAACTGTGTTAACTTCCATAATACAGTTAACACACGGAAGGAGGTGGCGGCATGGTCACGATCAATTACCGGGACGGACGCCCGATCTATGAGCAGGTCAAGGACGATCTGCGGCGGCTTGTCGTCACCGGTGCGATGCAGCCGGGGGAAAAGCTCCCCTCGGTGCGCGAGCTTGCGGTATCGCTCGCCATCAACCCGAACACGATCCAGCGTGCTTACCGCGAGCTGGAGAGCGAGGGGTACATCGTCTCCGTCCCCGGCAAGGGCAGCTTCTGCGCCCAGTTTTCCCCGCAGAGCGACCCGCGGCGCGAGGAGCTTCTCGCGCGGCTCGAGGAAACGGTGCGCGAGCTTCGCTGGCTCGGCGTGAGCGAGGAAGAGATCATAGAGAAGATCGGAGGCGGCGGCCATGGCGAGCATTGAACTGAAAAACGTTACAAAGATCTACGAAGGCTTCAAAGCGCTCGACGCGCTGAATCTCACGGTCCCGTCCGGCTCGGTCTACGGGCTCATCGGTCCGAACGGCGCGGGCAAGACGACCGCCATCCGTCATATGATGGGTGTGCTGCGGCAGGACGCGGGCGCGGTACTGCTCGACGGGGAACCGGTATTTGAAAACCCCTCGGTCAAGGCGCGCATGCTCTGCATCCCGGACGAGCCGTATTTCACCTCCACGAGCACGACGCGCGATCTTATGAAATTCACGCGTGCGCTCTATCCGCGGTTTGACGCCGAGCGCTACGAAAAGCTGCGCGAGATCTTCGCGCTGGACGATACGCGCCCCATCCGCCGCCTTTCGCGCGGCATGCAGAAGCAGTCGGCCTTCTGGATCGCGCTTGCCGCAAGGCCGGAGGTGCTCGTGCTTGATGAGCCGGTGGACGGCCTCGACCCCGTGATGCGGCGGCAGGTGTGGTCTCTTGTCATGGAGGACGTGGCGGAGGAGGGCATGACGGTGCTCGTATCCTCCCACAACCTCCGCGAACTGGAGGACGTGTGCGACCACGTCGGCATCATGCAGCGCGGCCGCTGCCTTCTGGAAAAGAGCGTTTCCGAATTACAGGAGACGACGACCAAGGTGCTGCTCGCCCTGCCGGACGGCACGGCGCTGCCGGAGGAAGGGCTGGACATTCTCCACCGTTCTTCGACCGGCAAGCTGCAAACGCTCATACTGCGCGGCAGGGAAGAGGACAATCTCGCGTGGCTCGAAAAGCTGCACCCGCTGTTCATGGATTCCGTGCCGCTGACGCTGGAGGAAATTTTCATTTACGAGCTGGGAGGTGTGGACGATGCCGTCCGAAAGAACGTTCTTTAATAAGGCCGTATACAAACGGGCGCTCTCCCGCTTCTGGATCATCGGCGCGGCCTACGCTGCGGTGCTCTGCTTCCTGACGATCATGTGCGGCCGGTATTTCAGTTCCAGCTTTACGGAATTGAGCGAGTATGTGGGCTACAGCATCCTCAGCAACCTGACGCGCCGCGAGATCTTCGCCGCGGCGATCGCGGCGGTCGTGATGGCCGTCGCCGTCCACAGCTGGATGTTCCGCAAGACCTCTGCGGCGTACATCGCGGCTCTGCCCGTTACGCGCGAGGCGCTTCTCATCTCCAGCATGCTCGCGGCGCTGACGCTGCTCATCCTGCCGTGCATTTTCGCGATGCTCGTGAGCCTGCTGCTCTACGGCGGCGCGGGCTCGCTGTGCACCCCGTACCTTCTGTGCTCGGCGGCCGCGGCGGTGCTGATGAACATCGCGTTCTTCGGTCTCGCGTCGTTCTGCACGGTGTTTACCGGAAACGCCGCGGTGCTCCCGGCGCTCTACGTCATCGCGCTCTACGGCTTCGTCGGGATCGAGGTCGTCGTCCGGTACATATCGGAGTTCCTGCTCTTCGGTGTGCGGGGCACCGGCTGGGAGCTTGCGATCCTCTCGCCGGTCTATTACTTTTCCAACAACTATGTGGGAAGCTATTCGTCTGCGATCCCCCTCGCGGCGATCTATGCCGCGGCCGGCGTGATCCTCGCGGGACTCGCGGTGATCTTCTTCCGCCACCGGCGGATGGAGGCCGCGGGCGAGGTCGTCGCCGTTCCGGTGCTGCGCCCGCTCTTCCGTTGGGGGCTTGCCGCGGTGGGCGCGTTTGGCATGGCGCTGCTGATGCTCAAGACCGTATTCAATGCCACCGCCTATGTCGGCGCCGTCTATGCCGTTGACGGAAATGGCGGCGGCACTCCGGCGAGAGTGACGCTCCTGCTCCTTGCCATGATCTTTGGCGGGGCGGTCGGCTGGTTCGGCGCGGACGCACTCATGCGCAAAACGCTGCGCGTGTTTGACCGGCATTGGAAAGGCCTCGGCGTTTTCTGCGCGCTGCTCTGCGCGCTCGTCATCGGCACAGAGCTCGATGTGTTCGGCGTCGAGCGTTATCAGCCCGATGTGGACGAGATCGGGTACGCCGCGGTGAGCGGCTGGGGCGGATACGACGCACCGCGCATCATGCAGCCGGAGAACATCAAAGAACTTCTCTCTCTGCAGAAGAACATCCTTGCCAACAAAAAAGCATACGAAAGCCAGACCGGTGTCAATACCTTCCCGCTGACGATCGAGTATTACGGTACGGACGGAAAGCTCCTCGCGCGCCGCGTATACACCTATGCCACGGAAGAGTATGTCCCGTATGTGACCGGCGGCAACTATTCCGTCGGCTTCCTCACGGAAAATGACGGCATCAGCCAAAATATCCGGCAGTACGAAGCGCTTCTCAACTCCCGCGAGCTGATGGAGCTGCGCGCGCTCTTCCCGTGCGACCGGAGTGAGACCGCTGTATTCAGCGCGAACATTCAGTGGTATGATTCCACTTCGCCGGTGCAGCAGGGGATCACACTCACAACGGACGAATTTTGGGAGCTTTACGATACCTGCATCGTCCCCGACCTGCGCGACGGAAACATCGGCGGCACCAAGATCATCCAGGACGAGCAATTCTATCAGACGATCGAGCCGATCTACATCACCGCCACCGGCGTCCACACCGACAGCGACGGCCAGTTCGTTTACGATTATTACTTCGTCCGTCCGCTCGCGGCCTCCGCGCGCACAAATGCGTGGCTGCGCTCTCACGGCGTTCCGGTGCAGACGCTCGGCGAACTGAACAAGCTGGAGCCGACCGGAACCAACATGGACGTGAACGGCATCGCCGGGTAAACCGCTTCCTGAAAGGAGAGAACAATGAAAAAAAGAGTTGTCATCCTCATATTGACGCTTGTGCTCCTCGCGGGAGCGATGGCGGCGGCGGGACTGCCGCTGGAATCGCGCGCCGCCGCGGCGACGCCGGAACCGGCGGAGACCCCAACTGTCACGCAGGAGCCGTCGCCGGAGGCCACGGCCACGCCGGAAGCCGTGGAACCGCTCGCCGGTCTCGGCGGCATTTTGGAACGTCTTGCGCAGGATTATGATCCCGCCTCCGGTGCGGTCGGCGCATACCGCTGGGCAGAGTCCATCCTCGGGCAGTACCTTGCGGACGGGCGCGATACGGACGCGGCGCGCGCCGCCGGCGCGGCTTATGCCGAACGCTGCGGCGAAAACGACGCGGCGCTGAAAACCCGCCTCGCTGCGGTGCAGGCTGCGGCGGAAACGCTCACCTCCGGGCAGGAGCTTGGTCTTGTGCGTGACCGGCGGCTTCTCACCGCCGGGTGGGAGAGCGGAGAAGTGG
>CAVEPP010000215.1:0-3750 GCA_963617605.1 Alloprevotella sp.
CTTCCAGCCCGACCGGCAGATCCGCACCAAGGCGCACGACACCCCGCCCGCGCTCTACGCCCCGGGCTCGGCGGTAAAGAACTCCGTCATGACCGCCGGAAGCATCATTGAGGGCAGCGTGGAAAACAGCGTCTGCTTCCGCAACGTGCGCATTGAAAAGGGCGCGGTCGTCAAAAACTGCGTGCTGATGGAAAAGTGCGTCGTCAAGGCGGGCGCGCGGCTCGAAAACGTCGTGTGCGACAAAAACGTCACCGTTTCCGAAGATATGGTCGTCTGCGGCACGGCGGAGCATCCCTGTGTGCTGGCGAAAGGCGGCGTTGTATGAAGGAAAAGCTACGCGTTCTCTTTGCCGCATTTGAAGCCGCCCCGTTTATGAAGACCGGCGGTCTCGGCGACGTGGCGGCGTCTCTCCCCGGCGCGGTGCAGTGCCCGACGATCGAGATGCGCGTCGTGCTGCCGAAGCTCAAACAGATCCCCGCCGAGTATCAGGAGAAGATGAAGTTCCTCTGCTCGTTCTATGTCCCGCTCGGCTGGCGCAGCCAGTACTGCGGGCTCTTCGAGCTTCGTCGCGGCGGCGTTACGTGGTATTTCCTCGACAACGAATACTACTTTGGGCGCGACGGCGCTTACGGCTTCTTTGACGACGGCGAACGTATGGCGTTCTTCGCCAAGGCCATCTGCGAATGCTGCCGGTATCTGCCGGACTTTTTCCCGAATATCCTGCACTGCAACGACTGGCACACGGCGCTCGCGCCGGTGTTTCTGCGCGAGCAGTACCGCTATGCCCCCGGCTACAGCGACATCCGCACCGTATTCACGATCCACAATCTCAAATTCCAGGGACAGTACGATCCACACGTCCTCAGCGATATCCTCGGTCTTGACGGCGTGGCCGCGGCGCGCAATCAGCTCCTGCGCGACGACGGAAAGTGCGTCAACTACCTTGCCGGGGCCGTCAGCTACTCCGACCGCGTCACGACCGTCAGCCCGACGTACGCCAAGGAGATCTGCACGCCGTATTTCGGCGAGGGGCTGCAGGACCTTTTCCTGCGGCGGCATGATATCCTCTCCGGCATTCTCAACGGCATCGACACCGTTTCCTACGATCCCGCAAAGGACAAGGCGCTCGTGCACAACTACACCGACCCCGACGGCAAGGCGGAGAACAAAAAGGCGCTGCAGAAAGAGCTTGGTCTCACCGTTGATCCGGAAGTCCCGCTCTGCGTATGCGTCAGCCGTCTCACGGAACAGAAGGGCTTCGATCTTCTCAACGCCGTGGCAGAGGAAATACTCTCCTGCGCGCAGATCGCCGTGCTCGGCACGGGCGACCGTGCGTATGAGGACTACTACCGCGCGCTGGAGGCCCGGCACCCCGGCCGGTTCAGCGCCCAGATCCGCTTTTCCGAGCCGCTTTCCCGCCGGATGTACGCCGGAGCGGACATTTTCCTCATGCCCTCGCGCTTTGAGCCGTGCGGCCTGAGCCAGATGATCTCCATGCGCTACGGCACCGTGCCCGTCGTGCGGCAGACCGGCGGTCTTGCCGACAGCGTCGAGCCCTACAACCGCTACACCGGCGAGGGCACCGGCTTCGGCTTCTTGAATTTCAACGCCCACGAGCTGCTTTTCACCACGCAGGAAGCGTGCCGCCTGTACACCGAAAGTCCCGTCGCGTGGGGCAATCTCGCCGCGCAGGGCATGGCGCAGAATTTCTCCTGGCGCGCGAGCGCGCTCGAATACCGCAAGCTGTACCGAGGTCTTTTCACATGATCGTACACGAATCCAGAAACAGCGCCTTCCGTCGTCCGTTCGGCGCCGCCGAGACGGGAACGGAGGTATATCTCGCCGCGGAAAAAGCGGGTGCGCAGGACATGACGCTCCGGCTGCACCCGTTCACGGGCGAGGATACGCTCCTCCCCATGGTATCCGAAGGCGGCGGGCGGTTTTCCGTCACGGTGACGCTGCCCGAAACGCCGTGTGTGCTCTGGTACTCGTTCCGTACCGGAGACGACGAGACGTGCGCCTGGCAGATCACGGTATACAAAAACGCCGCCGTCCCCGACTGGTGGAAGGACGGCGTCGTCTATCAGATCTTTCCGGACCGCTTTGCCCGCGAGCGCGGCTGGACGCCGCGCGAGCCGGAAGCGCGCCGCGGCACGCACCGCTTCCTCGTGCGCGACTGGGACACGCCGGTATTCTACCCCCGCGCAGAAAACGGGGACGTCTCCTCGTGGCCGTTCTGGGGCGGAACGCTCCGGGGCATCGAGGAAAAGCTGCCGTATCTCGCCTCGCTCGGTGTTACGGTTTTGTACCTGAACCCGATCTTTGAGGCGGCGAGCAACCACCGGTACGATACGGCGGACTATACCCGCATCGATCCGCTGCTCGGAAAGAAAAAGGATTTTGAATCGCTCTGCGAGGCCGCACGCAAGCGCGGTATCCGCATCGTGCTTGACGGCGTATTCAACCACACCGGCGCGGACAGCGTGTACTTTGACAAATTCGGAAACTACGGCACGGCGGAAAAATACCGCTCGTGGTTCCGCTTCGGTGAGCAGTACCGCCACGGCTACGAATGTTGGTGGGATGTGCCCGACCTCCCGAACGTGGAGGAAAACGATCCCTCGTTCCGGGAATTTCTCTGCAGCGAAGACGGTGTGGTACGCCGGTGGCTGCGGCGCGGGGCTTCGGGATGGCGGCTGGACGTCGCCGACGAGCTGCCGGACAGCCTCATCCGCGATATCCGCGCGGCGATGAAGGCGGAAAAAGAAGATTCTCTTCTCCTCGGCGAAGTCTGGGAGGACGCCTCCAACAAGGTGAGCTACGGCGCGCTGCGTGAATATTTCCTCGGCAGCGAGCTGGACGCGACGATGCACTATCCGTTCCGCACCGCGGTGCTGGACTTTCTGCTGGGCAAGATCAACGCGCAGACCGCCTGCGACACGTTCTGGGCGATCCAGGAGCACTACCCGAAAGAAAATCTCTATGCCGCGCTCAATCTCATCGGCAGCCACGACCGCGTCCGTGTGCTCACGGTGCTCGGCGGCGATGTGAACGCGCTGAAAATGGCGATGTTCCTCCAGTTCGCCCTGCCGGGTGTGCCCTGTGTTTACTACGGCGACGAGGCCGGCATGACCGGCGGCACGGACCCCTACAACCGCGGAAGCTTCCCGTGGGGGCACGGCGATACGGCGATCACGGACTTCGTCCGGAGCCTCACCGCCATGTATCAGGAAACGCCGCTGCTGCGGCGGGGCGAGTGCGAAATGCTGTTCTTCGGTGAGAACGTGCTCGGCTGCCGTCGCTTTGACGAAAACGGCTCCGTGCTCGCGCTCGTCAACCGCGGGGAGGAAGCCGTCGAGTGCTTCGGCGTCACCGTGCCGGGAAGGGGTTATATTCTCGAATGAAGCACTATATCATTTCCAAATTCCGTCCCGGAACGCCGTGGCGGGAGTATCTGCCGGAGATCGAGGCCATCTTCTCCCGGGCGCTCGCCATTGAGGGTGTTCACGGCGTGGAGATATTTCCCTCCTGCTCCGGGCGGCCGAACCGGTACGATCTCATGATCTGCATGGACATGGACGCCGCGGCGCTGCCGGTCTACGACGCAAGCGAGCCGCACCATACCTGGAAGGAAAAGTTCGGCCCTTTGCTCGAAGCCAAGACCATTTTTGACCGCGAATAACACAATAAAGGCCCCCTTGTGTAAAGGGCAGACTCTCCCCGGCGGGGAGAGATGTCGCCGCAGGCGAC